>NZ_JBFBAG010000044.1:0-96615 GCF_040682155.1 Amycolatopsis sp. NPDC051371 | reverse complement strand
CGCATCGCGGCCGACGGGTTGCCCGAGTTCCTGCCACCGGTGTTCCTGGACAAGCGCCGAAAACCCAGGCGCAACAACCTGCACCAACCACTGCCATTCGCAGCCTGAACAATCGAACACGGGAAAGGCCCGCAGTCAACCGGCTACGGGCCTACACCCACGCCTTCGGTCGGGATGTTACGCGGCGCAGTAGATTCGACGTCGAGCGCGACTGCCGTTGGCGCGATCCCAGCCCGGCCGAGACGCGTGTACACAGCGGCGCAAGGCTTCGCCGACAACCCCGTCGATGCGCGAGCGCCGGTTGATCCGCAGTGCACCAATGCCGCGCGCACCATGGAGACCGACCGCCCGAGCCGCCCATCGATCGGGACCGGGCCGAGCCGATGCCGCCGCGCACGATCCGCTCTCGCCCACCGCGAACCACCGGCCAACAATCAAAAGCATCGCCCCGGCCGATTGATGCGACAGCTCACCAATGCCCCCTGCACCATCCAGGCCAGTCGTCTGAGCCAGCCGCAGCCGGTTGCCGCGACACAATCCGCTCTCAGCCCCGGCGCTAACCACTGGCTGACAGTCAAACAGCATCGCCCGGGGCGATTGATCCGGCCACGCACCAATGCCCTGTACACCTTCCGGGCCAGTCGTCCGACCCCAGCCGATGCCGCCACCACACCGCCCCCAGCCTTCAGAACAACGTTGCCTGGGCCGGTTCCTCCGGCGGCTGCTGCCCCCGCCTCCCGTTCAACGCGAACTTGTCCTCGATCTCCTTGCTCGGCTCCGGAAACCCGTACTTCGCGATCAACGGCCGGATCCGGGCCCCGATCTCGTGCCGATACCCCGTCTCCGATCCCGACGAATACAACCGCGTGTACTCCGCCACCAACGACGGATGCGTCCGCCGCAGCCAACCGAAGAACACTTCCTTGACGCCAGAAGACAAGTACAGCGGGTGATACAACACGTCCGTCGCCCCGGCGGAAGCCACCGCGGACACCAGCGAATCCAGCTGGGACTCCGAATCCGACAGGTGCGGGAGGATCGGCGACAGGAACACCGTGCACTCCAGCCCCGCGTCCCGAATGGCACGGACCGTTGCCAAGCGGGCAGACGTCGTCGCTGTGCCGAACTCGACCGACTGCTGTAGCTCCTCGTCCAGCATCGACAGCGATACACCCAAGTGCACCGTCGTTCGCTGGGCAGCCCGGGCCAAGAGACCGAGATCTCGGCGGATCAGCGGTCCCTTCGTCAGGATCGAGAACGGCACCCGGTGCCCGGACAGGGCGTCGATGATGCCCGGCATCAGCTCGTAGCGGCCCTCCGCGCGCTGGTACACGTCCGTGTTCGTGCCGAACGCCACCCTCGGCGGGAGCTTGCGCTTGCGGGACAGCTCGCCGCGCAGCACCTCCACGATGTTCGTCTTGACGATGATCTCGTTGTCGAAGTCGCCGGCGACGTTGAGGCCGAGACGCGTGTGCGTCGGGCGCGCGAAGCAGTACTGACACGCGTGCGTACACCCTCGATACGGGTTGATCGTGTACTCGCCCGGCAACATGCGCGCGTCCGCCGGGACGTGGTTCAACGCGCTCTTCGCGAGCACCTCGTGGAATGTCACCTCCCGGAACTCCGGCGTCCGGACGCTGCGCATGAACCCCGTCAGCCGGGCCAGGCCCGGCAGGGTTCCCTCGTCGACCCGGTCCGTGCGCTGGCCGCTCCAGCGCATCGCGTCTTCGCTCACCGGACGAGCATGCCCGGCCCGGCGGGACCGGGCTAGCCAGATTCGGACATGACCGCTAGAGCGCTTCGCCCCACTGGCCCGGCCCGGAAACGTGCCGCGGATCGGTCACCGCGTGGTAGCCGCCGTGCACGAACACCAGCGCCGGCGCGTGCCGGTCGTGGCCCGTGGCCAGCACCTCGCCGACGACCAGGGTGTGGTCGCCCAGGTCGAACTTCTCGGCCAGGGCGCACTCCAGCCAGCTCGCGCCGTCCAGCACGAGCGCCCCGGTCCGCTCCCCTGGCTTCGCTTGCAAGAGAGCAACCTCCGGGACGCGGGAGGCTCGTGGGCCGGCGAACCGGCGGGCGACGTCCCGCGCGTCCGCCGGCAGGATCGACACCACCCAGCGGCCGGCGTCCAGTAGGTCCGCCAGGAACGCCGATTCCTTGCGGAAGGACAGCGAGACCAGCGGCGGGTCGAGGGAGATCGACCCGAGGGAGTTGACGGTGACGGCGTCGTGTCGCCGGCCGCCGGGGGTGTCGCGGTACGTCGTGGCGACGCACACGCCGGTCGCGAAGGTGCGCATCGCACCACGGAGATCGGGAGCCATCACAACCCCTGCGGGTGCGAGAAGAACCGGTCCGGGTCGTACCGGCGCTTGACCTCGGCGAGCCGGGCGGCGTTCGGGCCGTAGTAGGCGCCGCGCCAGTCCTCGAGGTCCGGATCCGTGAAGTTGACGTACGACGCGTCCGGCGCGAACTCGCCCGTCTCGGCGTGCAGCGCGTGCAGCCAGTCCAGGTTCGCCGCGACGACGTCCGGTGCGTCCCGCTCGGTCCACGACGTGTCCAGGCTCAGCAGGAACTTCGTGTCCCGGTGCGGGAACGCGGTGTCCGCCACCGGAACTCTGCCGATCGCCCCGCCCCACGCGAACAACGCCGCCCCGGCGCCGTCGGGGTTGCCGCTGCCCGGCCACTTCTCGACGGCCCGGACGAGCGCCTCCAGCCCGGCGTCCGCGATCGCGTGCGGCGTGCAGCGCGTGCGGACGGCGAACGCCCCGCCTTCGCTGCTGTGGTGCAGGAAGGACGCCGCGTCCCAGAAGTCCCGGTCTTCGATGTCCACGCGGTCGGGGGCCGCGACGGCGAAGGCCGGCGCCAGCAGCTCCCACAGTTCCGAGGCCGGGCCGAGGTGGTGGCCCACCACGGAAACGACGCCGTCGTCGCCCATCGAGCGCGCGATGCCGATCCGCGCGGAGAACTCCTCCGGCGCGGCGAGCATGATCTCCTGCATCGCGGCGAGGACCTCGACCGCGTACGGCCACGCCCAAAGCACGACGCACGTCGAGCCGGCCGGGGCCGGGCGCGCCTGGAACGTGAAGCTCGTGTTCACGCCGAGGTTGCCGCCCCCGCCGCCGCGGCAGGCCCAGAACAGGTCCGGGTGCTCCGCGGCCGACGCCGTTACGACCTCGCCAGAAGCGAGCACGACGTCGGTCGAGACCAGCGCGTCGCACGTGAGGCCGTGCGCGCGGGAGATCGTCGTGACGCCGCCGCCGAGGGTCAGGCCGCCGATGCCGACGGTGTCGGAGTTGCCGAGCGGGAACGTCAGGTCCCACGGCCGCAACCCCGCGTAGAGCGCCTTCATCGGCGTCGCGCCGCCGACGGTGACCAGCCCGGTGCCGCGATCGACGTGGATCCCGGACAGCCGCCCGAGATCGAGCACCAGGCCGGGGCCCGCCGAGTGGCCGGCGTAACTGTGGCCGCCGCCGCGGACCGCCACGGGAACCGACTCCCCGCGGGCCCACTCGACGGCCCGGGCGACGTCGCCCGCGTGGGCGACCGAGAGCACCGCCGCGGGGCGGGTGGCGGCGAACCGCCGGTTCACCGGCGCCACGGCGGCGAAGCCGGGGTCGCCGGGGAACCGGAGTTCGCCCAGGCCGCGGAGGCCGTCCCAGGCCGTCATGACGCGCGACTTTCCATCGAAACCTCTTCGAGGAAGGAGACGCCGGTGGCCGCGTGCTCGCCGTAGCGCTGCCAGACCTCGCGCAGCACCAGGGTGCCGCCGTGCCACTGCGGGGTGTTGGTGCTGTGCCCGGCGATCACCTCGCCGCCTTCCAGGACCATCGTGTAGGCCAGCCGCAGGACGCCACCGGCGTCGCAGGTGCCGGTCACCGTGCCGCGCAGGACGTGGCCGCCCTCGAACTCGGCCCACACCAGGTCGCCCTGCTGGCGGTACTCCGCGTACGTGCCGTCGCCGCCGCCTAGCGCGCGGAACCGGCGGCCGTCGTAGTGGATGCTCATTCGTCCACGTCCAGGAGCCCGGCCGGCATCGACAGGGTGGTGCCGGTGGGCGGCGGCTCGATCTCCACGGCATCCGCCGAGACCAGCGAAGCCGCGTGCTCCAGCCGCTGCCGGCACGTCGCGGTGTCGTCGGCTTCGCACACGACGAACGAGTGGCGCGCGATGTAGCCGCCCGGCGGCAGCCGCAGCGTGGTGCCCGGCTCGACCATGGGCGAGGCCATGACCAGCCCGGGGGCGTCCCACGGCACCTCGACCGAGTGCACGACGCAGTCGTGGTCGGGGTAGCCGAACCGGATGCCGGCGACGCCGGACCGCGTCGGGGCGACGTCCGGGCGCTGGCCGGTGGCGACGTCGAACAGCACGCTGCCCGGGTCGATGCCGGTGGCCGTCTTGCCGAGCAACGGGATGAGGTCGCCGCCGAGCCGGCCGTTGACCTCGATGATCACCGGGCCGTCGGCGGTCAGCCGGACCTCGGTGTGGGTGATGCCGTTCTCGATGCCGAGCACGCGGTGGGCTTCGGCCAGGACGCGCAGCAGTTCTTCGTCGCGCAGCAGCGGGTCGGCGGAGTCGACGAGGTGACCGGTCTCCTCGAAGAACGGCGGCATCCCGGTGCTCTTGCGGGCGACGAACATCGGCAGGTACTCGCCCTTGTGGACGGCGCCGTCGATGCTGATTTCCGGGCCGTCGGCGAAGCCTTCGATGAGGGCGCCGCCGCGGTAGGGCTCGTCGCCGACGAGGCTGGCCTCGTGGGCGACGCGGTAGGCGGCGTCGAACTCGCCCGCGTCCCGGGCGAGGGAGACGCCCATGCTGGCGCCGAGCGCGCGGGGCTTGACGACCACCGGGAAGCCGATGCGGCCGACCGCCGCGCGGGCGTCGTCGAGGTCGATGGCCAGGTGGAAGCCGGGCTGGGGCAGGCCGGCGGCGGTGAGCCGGACGCGGCAGCTGTGCTTGTCGCGGCAGCCGTGCACACCGGGGATGCTCAGGCCGGGCACGCCGAACTCGTCGGCCAGCTCGGCCGCGGGCATGACCAGCGGCTCGTCCCAGCAGAGCACGCCGGCCACCGTGTAGCGGGTCGCCAGCTCGCGGGCGGTCTCGGCGAGCAGCGCGTGGTCGAAGACGTTGACCACGGTGATGTCGTCGAAGTACTCGTGCTGCCAGGTCGGCTTGAGGTTGTTGATCAGGACCAGCCGGAGCCCGTTTTCGCGGGCGCGGCGGGCGACGGACCGGACGAGGTATTCGCGGTAGAGCTTGAGGCCGCTGCCGATGACGAGCAGCGCACCCGGGTTCGAGGTCATCGAAAGTCCTTTCGGGTCAGAGGAACGAGGGTCGGGCGGCGAGCTCGGCGACGACGGCGTCCGCGGCCAGCGGGGCGGTGCGGAAGCCGTCGGGACCGCTGGCCGGGCGGGCCCAGACGGCGGGCCCGACGCGGACGAAGCCGGTGTCGCCGCCGTCGGAGGTGGCGTAGTGGCAGTGCTTGACGCGTACGACGTCGTAACCGTCCACATCGGACACGATGCCGGCGGACAGGACGCGCGCCGCCCAGCCCGCGTCGTCGTCGGGGCCGGAGAGGGTGGTCACCTCGCGCCGGACGGCGTCGGTGCTGACCTTGAGCAGGGTGCCCGCCACCGAGGGCAGCAGCCACGCCCGCCCGTCGGCGCCGATCCCGCCCGCGGTGGGCGTCGCCGCCCAGGCGTGGGCGAGCGCGGCGGGCGGGCGCAGGTAGACCATCGTCTGGCGGTGCAGGGCGACCGGCCGGTCGACCAGCGCCGCGGTCCACGGCCCGGCGGCGACGAGGACGACGTCGCCGGTCACCGCCGTGCCGTCGGCCAGGTCCACGCGGGCGCGGTCCGGGTCCACGGCGACGGCCTCCCGGCCGGGCCGCAGCTCGGCGTCCGGGTGGTGGCGCAGCCAGCGCGCGGCGGCGTGCAGCACGCGGTCGGCGAGCAGCGTCCCGGCGTGCGGCTCGAACACGGCGCCGCTGCCCCGCGGGAACCCGATGAGGGGGTAGGCGGACGGGTGCACGATCCGGAGGGGCACCCCGGCGGCCGACGCGGTGGCGACGGCCGCCGGGACGAGCCCGGGCGGCAGGGCCTGGAGCACCCCGACGCGCCGGTAGAGGCCGGCACCCGGCAGGTGGTCGCACAGCAGGGCGTCGAGCTCCCGCCACCGCCGGTGCAGCTCGGCGGCGGTGCGGGTGGCGGCCCGGTCCCCGACGACCAGGGCCCGCAACGCGCGGTGCTGGTCGAACGAGGTGGCCCCGGGGTGCGGCACGGGGCCGCGTTCGAGGAGGACCACGCGGTGGCCAGCGAGGACACACCGGATGGCGGTCAGGAGGCCGCTGATCCCGGCCCCGACGACCACGACGCGGAGGGTGCCTCGGGGGGCGCGCGGAGTCCGGCCGGTGCGGGACGCGGTGACCAGGCCGGGCACGGAGTGGTCCGCGCCCAGCAGGACATCGCCGTCGGCGGGTGGGGCTTGGCCGGCACCGGCGGTGAGGCCGGCGGTGGGTGCGGCGAGGCTCGCGCGGACCCCGTTCTCCTGCCGGGTGGCGACGGTCATCGTCCCGCCTCCGCTTCCCGCAGCCGCGGCAGCGACGCCGGCGTGAACGACTCCGCGTCCACTCCCGCGTCCTCGCCCAGCACCTGTGACGCCAGGTCCACCAGGATCGGCGCGGCCCCGCGCAGCAACCGGTCGACCTCGAAGCAGAAGTCACCCGCGTCCGCGCCCGTCACCTCCCGGCGGTCCAGGCGGGCCAGCTGCTCCGCGATCGTCTCCGCCGCGCGGTTCAGGCTGAACCCGGCCAGCTCGTACGACGCCGCGAAGCGCTCGGCCATCAGCGAAGCCGCGCGCCGCGACCGCGGAGACACCGGCAGCGGGCCGACGCCGACCCAGCGGTTCACCTTGTCCGCGACCCGGTTCCACGGCTCGACGAGCCGCACCCCCGTGACGCGCGCCAGCCCGTCCCGGCTGAAGCTGGTCCGCTGGTGCTCCGGGCTCGTCGCGGCCAGGTGGAACCGGATCAGGTCCCGCGGCACCTCGGCGGCCAGCTCCCGGCTCCACACCACGTGCCCGCGGCTGGTGGAGAACTTCCGGTGGTCCAGCTCGTAGAACTCGTTGGTGAGGTACCGCGTCGGCAGGTCGTAGCGGCCGTCCAAGGCCAGCAGCATCGCCGGACCGGCGATCGCGAACGGGTAGATGTTGTCGAACCCGAGGAAGTACACGATCTCCGAACCCGCGCCGGCCAGCCACAGTGCGTCTTCCGAAGCACCGGCACCCGACCGCTTCTCCGCCGCCAGCGCCGTGGCGTGCATGCTCCACGCCATCGGCTCGGCGTTGGGGTTGACGCGCTGCCCCGCGACCTCGGGGAAGGGCACCTCGATGCCCCACGAGGTCGGGTACGTCACCGGGAAGTCCGGCAGCGGGCGCGACAACATGGAAGCCATCGCCTGCGCCATGTGCGGCCGCATCCCCGCAGCGTGCGCCGCGAAGTGCGCCCGCAGCTGCGACCGGTACCGTTCGACCGGCAGCACGAGCACGTCGGCTTCGCGCAGCACCACGGGGTCCGACGGGTCCAAAGTGGACCGGACGTCCAGCAGGTCCCCGGCGGCGACCAGCTGCCCGCAGCTCTCGCAGAGCCCCGCGCAGCCTTCGGCGAGACACTCCGGGCAGCTGCCGGACGCGAACCCGTCCACCAGGAACTCACCCGAGCGCGACGAGTACGGGAACTTCATCGTGCGCAGTTCCAGCTTGCCCGCCGAGTACAGCCGGCCGACGAAGTCGACGACCCACTTGGTGAACCGGTCGTCGTCGCCGGTGTAGCCGTCGACGCCGATGCCCATGGCTTCGAGGCTGGCGGAAATCTGCGCGGCCGACGTGGCGACCAGTTCCGCCGGGGTGACGCCGCGGCGGTGCGCGGTCGTCACGACGAACGTCGAGGTGTCCTGGAAACCCGTTCCCAGCAACACTTCCCGGCCCTGTGACCGGGCGTAGCGGGTGTGCACGTCGGCGGCCAGGAACGGCCCGGCGATGTGCCCGAGGTGCAGGTCCCCGTTCGCCGTCGGGGCGGGCGAGATGACGACCGTCCGGGCGCTCATGACACGCCTGCTTCGTGGCGGGCCGTGAACTGGGCCGACATCTCGGGGTCCCACCAGACGCCGTAGTACTCGAAGTCCGCGTCGCCCTGGTTGGTGACGCAGTGGGTGGAACCCGGCGGCAGCCGGACGACGTCGCCGGCGGTGAAGGGGTGCGGTTCGTCGTCGACGACCAGCGTGGCGCTGCCGGCCACGGCGATGAAGATCTCGTACTCGTGGTGGGCGTGCGGGGTGGACGTGGTGCCGGGCCGCAAGACGCACCAAGCACCTTCGAACGGCGCGTTGAGCTCCGGCCAGGGCAGCAGCCGCTGCGAGTCGAGCCCGTACGCGCGCTCCAAGTGGTCGCGGTCGAGCCGGTGGATGTCGATCATACCGCCACCACCACGGACTCGTCGAAACGCCGACGGTCCTCGTCGGGACCCGCGCCGCGCCGCTCGACGATGTCCCCGGCGATCTCGGCCGACCGCTGCGCCAGCACGCTGATCAGCGAGTCCGAGATGCCGTGCGTCGCCTCGTTGACGCCCTGCAGGTACAGCGCGCCGAACGCGCCGGTGCCGAGGTCGGCCCGGTAGCGCCGGTTCACGGAGATCCCGTCCAGGCCGATCGCGTCGGCCAGGCCGCGGACCATCGACGGCATCCGCGGGTCGAAGCCCGTGCCGAGGAACACCGCGTCACAGCGGACCTGCTCGACCGTGTCGTGCTTGAGGTCGCGGACGTCGAGCACGAGCTCCTCGCCGCCGCCGGGCAGGGACTCCGTCCGCGAGCCGACGACGTCGGCCGAGCCGCGGATCGTCGAAACGGGCTGACCGAGCATCCTCTGCTTGTAGAGCATCGTGTAGAGCTCTTCGAGGAACGGCGCCGCCAGGCCGCCGTAGTTGGTCAGGTGCATCTCCGCGAGCACCTTCGCCCGCGACTCTTCCGACATCGTGAAGAACTCGTCCACGAAGGACGGGAAGAACAGCTCGTTGACGAACTTGCTGGTCTGGTAGTCCTTGAGGGCGATCGCGCGCAGCAGCAGCGTCGGCGACGAGCCCGGCGCCTCCTGGTGCAGGGCCATGAACATCTCGGCCGCGCTCTGCGCGCCGCCGACTACGACCGGCCGCAGCGGCTTGCCCGGGCGGGCGAGCCCCGTGGTCTCGGCGACCCGGGTGCTGAACTCGGTGCTGTGCACGACCCGCTCGGCCGGCAGCCCGCGGAAGACCTCCGGCACGTGGGCGTCCCGGCCCCCGCCGACGACCAGGTCGCGGCAGAGGATCGTGTCGCCGTCGGACAGCGGGACGGTGAAGCCGAGCACCTCGCCCGACTCCGAGTGGATGGGCAGGACCCGCTCGGCGCGGGCGTTGTAGCGCACCTGGACCTGCTCCAGCGAGTCGGCGACCCACTGCAGATAGGCCGAGATCTGCCAGCGGAACGGGTTGAAGGTGCCCAGGTTGACGAACTCGTCGAGCTCGCCGCGCTCGTGCATGAAGTTGAGGAAGGAGAAGCGGCTGCGCGGGTTGCGCAGGGTCACCAGGTCCTTCACGTAGGACACCTGGCTGCGCGCCCACGGCAGCATCAGGTTGCGCTGCCACTTCACGTCTTCGTGCTGCTCGAGGATCATCGCGTCGCGGGCGACACCGGACCGGCCGCACTCCTCGAGGGCCACGGCCAGCGCGAGGTTCGCCGGGCCGGCCCCGATCATCAGGACATCCACTTCGTGGACAGTCATGGCTGTTCTTCTTTCTCGACGAAACTGCCGGATCGACGTGCGGCGCGCCGGGTCGCGGCGCGCCGCACGGAGCTACTTGCTGACGGTGACGCTGAACAGGTCGAGCTCGCGGAACTGGGTCGGCTGGACGTTGTGCAGCCGGGACGCCCACGCCGCGGTGCCGGACTGCCACCAGATCGGGACGGTCGGCATGTCCTGCAGGACGAGCTTTTCGGCCTGCTGGTACAGCGCCTGGCCCTGCTGCTGCGACGGCGCGGCGTCGGCCTGCTGGAGCAGGGCGTCGACCTTCGCGTTCGAGTACTGGCCGACGTTGGAGGCAGCCCCGGTGCGGAACAGCGGGTTGAGGAAGTTCTCGATCGACGGGTAGTCCGCGACCCACGCCGAGCGGTAAATGCCCGTGACGGTCCGGTTGTTGAGCTGCTTGCGGAAGTCGCCCAGCGTCGTCTGCGGGGTGAACTTGCAGGCGCGGCCCAGCGAGTCCTGGATCTGCTTGCAGATGACCTCCATCCACTCCTGGTTGCCGGAGTCGATGTTGGACGTCAGCTCGATGTCACCCTGGAAACCCGAGGCGTCGAACAGCTGCTTGGCCTTCTGCGGCTCGTAGGTGCACAGCTCGCCGCACTGGTTGTCGAGGTGGCCCTGGACGTTCGGGGCGACCAGGCCGTCGGCCGGGGTGCGGCCGCCGTTGAACACCTTCTGGATCAGCGCCTTCCGGTCGATGGCCATGGAGATGGCCTGGCGGAACTGCGGGCTCTCGTAGCGCTTGTCGAACAGCGGGAACGCGATCGCCTGGTAGCCGAGGTAGGTGTAGGTCTTGCGCCGGTCCTCGGGCAGGTCCTTCTTGATCTTGCCGCCCTGGGTGGACGTCCACGGCGTGAACGACAGGAAGTCGAGCTTGTTCGCGATGACGTCCGCGTAGGCCTGGTCGAGGTCGGTGTAGAAGCGGAAGTCGATGCCGCCGACGTTCGGCTTCTGCGCGCCGGCGAAGCCGTCGAACCGCTTGACGACGAGGTCCTTGCCCGGCGTGTACGACTCGAACTCGAACGGCCCGTTGCCGACGGGGTGCGCTTCGAACGCCTTGCGGTCGGCGAAGAAGCTCGCCGGCATCGGGAAGAACGCCGCGTAGCCGAGCTGGACGCCGAACTCCGAGAACGGCGCGTCGAGGGTGACGGTGAACGTCTTGTCGTCGACGATCTTCAGGCCCGACAGCTCCTTGGCCGCCGGCAGCGTCGCCGGCTGCTTGCCGTCCGCGGTCGCGTTGTTGACCTGCGCGAAGCCCACGACGTGCGAGAAGTAGCTGGCGCCGGCCATCAGGTTCGGGGAGTACGCGGTGTAGTTCCACGCGTCGACGAAGCTCTTGGCGGTCACCGGCGTGCCGTCGTGGAACGTCCAGCCGTCCTTGAGCTTGATCGTCCACACCTGGGAGTCGGCGGTGGTGACCGAGTCCGCGACGGCGTTGAGCGGAGCGGCCGTCTTGGCGTCGTACTCGATGAGGCCGCGGAACAGCGTGCCCAGCACGCTGATGCCGCCGACCTCGGTGGTGTTGCCGGGGACGAGCGGGTTGGCCGGCTCGGTCTCGCTGTAGCTGATGACCGCGTCGCGGTCGATGTTCGCCGCGGCGGGCGCGGCGGCACCGTCCGGCGAGGGAGCGGCGGTGGTGCCGCTCGGGGTGCTGCACGCGGTGAGCGTGACGGCCAGCACGGCGGCCGCGCACACGGCGGCCCGGAGCTTGCGCATGGGTGTCTTCCTTCTCGTGGGGTGGAGTGGGTCAGCGCCGGCTGGAAGTGATGCCGAGGGCCAGCGGGAACGCGGGGCGGCCACCGAGCAGGTGGGCGCCGGCGGTCTGCAGGATCCGGTCCTGCGCCACGATGTGCTGGCACATCGTGGAGGTGTCGCGCAGCCAGCGGTCCAGCGGCGAAGGCCGGTAGATCGCGGTGGTCTGCACCAGGTCGTAGAGGCGGGTGACGATCGCCCGGGCAGTACGGAACGCGTGCCGCCGTGACAGCGGCAGCGCGGCCCGCTCGCGCGGGGTCAGGTCGTCGAGGGAGCCGCCCGCGGACAGGACTTCGTGCTGGCGCCGCAAAGCGCCGTAGACGCCTTCGCGAGCCGCGGCGAAGTCGCCTTCGCAGTCGGCCAGGGTGGTCTGCGTGCGGTAGTCGTCTTCCCGGCCCGCGGAGACGCCGGCGTCCGTGGCGAAATCGAGCGCGGCGCGGGCGACGCCGAGCGCGACGCCCGGCATGTTCCGCATGTGCACCTCGGGCTGGGCCAGCGGGCCCGAACCACCGCGCACGTCGGCGAACGTCAGCGTGTGCTCGGCGGGCACGAACACGTCGGTGATCGTGTAGTCGCAGCTGCCGCTGCCCGCAAGGCCGGTGGTGTGCCAGGTGTCGAGGACCTCGACGTCGGCCTTGGGCACCATGAGCAGGATCGAGTCGTGCTCGGGCTCACCGTCGCGGTACAGGAACGCTCCGGAGACGACCCAGTCGGCGTGGGTGACACCGCTGCCGAACTGCCAGCGGCCGGTGAGGCGGTAGCCGCCGGGGACGATTTCCGCGCGGCCGTTGGGAAAGAGCAGCCCGGCGGTCGCCATGTCCAGGCTGGGGAACATCTTCGCGGCGACGGCGTGGTCCAGGAACGAGGCGTAGAGACCGGTGTCCGACCCGATCATCGCGCACCACCCGGCCCCGGCGTCGCCGTAGGCCAGGGCCTCGATCACCTCGGTCTGCTCGATCGAGGTCAGCTCGGGACCGCCGTGAGCGTGGGAGAACCCCATCCGGAACACTCCGGTTCCGCGCAGGAGGTCCACGACATCCGCGGGCAGCCGGCGGGCCCGCTCGATCTCTTCGGCGCGGTCCCGCAGCACCGGGGCAAGGGCCTGCGCCCGGCCGAGGATCTCCGCGGCGGTCTCGGGCGGCCGGACGGACAGCGGCTCGACTACGGTCATCACATCACTTCCCTCGAGGTCTTCTTCTCGGTCGTGGAAGTGATTGAAGCCAGCGGTTTAATTGATGGAAACGTTTGTCCGTCAAGGAAAATCAACAGGGTGCAAAAATGAAGTAGACAGGGCCGCGACGGATTTCCGTCGCGGCCCTGTCGAGGGAAGGGCTCAGCCGGTGACGGCGCTGTTGACCGCGCCGAAGTCGAGACCGCCCTCCAGCGCGGTGTAAGTGCCCTGCTCCAGCAGCTCCACGGCCGCGCGCTGGGCGACGGCGTAGGCGCCCTGCGCGATCGCCGTACCGACGCTGATGCGGCGGACGCCGACGGCTTCCAGCTCCGCGACGGTCGGGGCGCCCGGCCACACCATCACGTTCACCGGCAGCGGGCTTTCCTTGACGAGGACACGGAGCGTCTCCAGGTCGATCAGTCCCGGCACGAACAGGCTGTCCGCGCCGGCCGCGGCGTAGGCGCCCGCACGGGAGAGGACGTCGTCAAGGCGGCCTTCGGGCTCGCCGATGCCGAACAGGTAGACGTCGGTGCGGATGTTGACCCACAGCTCGGGCAGGCCGGCCGCGGTCGCCGCGTCGCGGGCCGCGCGGACCCGGCCGACCTGGGCCGGGACGTCGAACAGCGGACCACCGGGAGCGGTCGAGTCCTCCAGGTTGATCCCGACCGCGCCGGCTTCGACGACCGCGCGGACGGTCGCCGCGACGTCGTCTTCGGACGGTCCGTAGCCGCCCTCGATGTCGGCGGTCACCGGGACGTCGACGACGCGCACGATCCGCGCGACCAGCTCGGCCATCTCCTCGCGCGTGAGGCCGTGCCCGTCGGGCCGTCCGGCGGACCAGGCGACCCCGCCGCTGGTGGTGGCGATCGCCGGGGCCCCGGCTCGCGCGATGAGGGCCGCGCTGGCGGCGTCCCAGGCGTTCGGCAGCACCAGCGTGCGGTCGGTGTGCAGGGCACGCAGCCGTTCGGCGAGCCGGTTGGCAGACATCCGTTGTTCTCCTTCTGGGTGTTCAGGCGGCCGGCGTCGGTACACCGGCGGCGATCAGGTGGGTCGCGGCGAAGGCGCGCCACGGGTGCCAGGCGGCGGCCAAGCGGCCGGCCGCGGCGAAGACGTCGTGCTCGAGCAACATCGTCTCGAGCGTGCGCTCGGTGGCCGGGAAGGCGTCGGCGTGCCCCAGCCGCAGCGCGATCTGCTGGGCGGTGCTCTGCTCGATGCCGGGCAACGCCGTCAGCGCGGACGTGCAGTCGGCCAGGCTCGCCCCGGGGTCGAGCAGGGTCTCGTCCGCGGCCACGGCGGAGGCGAACGTGCGCAGCGTCCGCGCGGTCTTCGCGGGCAGCCTGGCCCCCTCCAGGTCCGCCTGGGCCAGGGTCTCGGCCGACGGGAACAGGTGGGTCAGGCCGTGTTCGAGGCCCGGCACGCGCTGGCCCGCCGCTTCGACCAGCGCGGCCAGCTGCCGCCGCACGCGTGTCCGGACGCTGTACTGGCTGAGCACGGCTTCCACCGCGATCTCGAACGAACCCCACGCGCCCGGCACGCGCAGCCCCGGCCGCTTGCGCAGAAGCGGGCCCAGCACCGGGTCTTCGGCGAGCGCGGCCTCGGCGGGCGCGGTGTCGGCGTCGACCCCGAACATCCGCCCGACGCGGTCGACGACGTGGATCAGGCCCTCCCAGAACGGCATGTGCGCGGTCAGCAGCAGGTGGTCGTCGCCCCCGAGGCGGACCTCGATGACGCCCGCCTCGCCGTCGAGGCTGATCGTGCGCCGGTAGACGCCGTCGAGCACCGACTCGACGCCGGGAACCGCGCGTTCGGCCAGGAAGGTGCTGAGCGCTTCCCAGTGCAGCGGCGGCGCGAACGGCAGCCGCATCATCAGTCCGCCGTCCGCGGCGAGCCGGTCGGTCCGCCGGCGCCGGTTGCGCAGCTCGACCGGGGAAGCGCGGAAGACCAGCTTCATGTCCCGGTTGAACTGGCGCAGGCTGCCGAACCCGGCGGCGAACGCCACGTCCGCGACGGTCAGGTCGGAGTCGTCGAGCAGGCGGCGCGCGAAGTGCGCCCGCCGCGACCGGGCGAGCTGGTCGGGCGTCACGCCGAGGTGGTCGTGGAAGAGCCGGCGCAGGTGCCGCGGGGACACCGCCAGCCGCTGCCCCAGCGCGGCTTCGGTGCCGGTGTCCAGCGCCCCGGCGATGATCAGCTGCACCGCGCGGCAGACGAGCTCCGGCGCGTCCGCGCCGACCGGGCCCGCGACGCGGTAGGGGCGGCAGCGCAGGCACGCCCGGAACCCGGCGGCTTCGGCCTCGGCGGCCAGCTCGAAGGTCTTCACGTTCTCCGCGAGCGGTTTCGCCCCGCAGCCGGGACGACAGTAGATGCCGGTCGTGACCACGGCCGAAAAAGTCGTCATGACCCAGGTGTAGGCGATCCGGCAGGGCCGCGCTAGCCAGATCCGGACATGACCGCGGCAGCTGCGCACCCCGGAAGAAGACGTGTCCGGATCTGGCCGGACGAGCGGGTCCGGGCTCGGCAAAGTGGTCCCCGATCACGCACACCGCACTACCGAGAGGTTTCCCATGCTGGCGAAGGTGTTCCCCATCCCCCTCAAGCCGGGCAAGCAGGCCGAGGCCGAGAAGCTCGTGCACGAGTTCGCGCCGCTCGGCCCCGGGCAGGAGGACGGCACCGTGTCCTTCCGCGTCTACCGCGACCCCGCCAAGCCGGACTTCCTGCTGTTCGTCGAGCACTTCGCCGACCAGGCCGCCTACGACGCGCACACCGGCTCGGCCGCCTACAAGGAACTGATCGCCGGCAAGTTCGCCGGCCTGATCACCGAGTTCGTCGAAATCGACCACGAACTGGTCGTCGGACTCTGATTTCCCCGCTTACCGGCCGGATGCAGCAATGGCTGCGTCCGGCCGGGCGCGGGTAAGGTGAATTCCGCGACAACGGCGTCACGCTCCGATTATCGAAGTAGTCCACGTCACGCGAGAATTGATTTTCCGGCGGAAACAACTCTGCCGGTCAATCGGCCAGGCCGCTGCAATGAGGAAGCCGGCACCCGATCGACGGTGCGGCACACCCCCTTCGCACGCCACCTGGAGGCTCGGCCGTGACCACCACCGAAAAACCGACCGGCGTACTGGCCGTCCTGCGCCGGACGCCCACGCCCGTCCGCTACCTGCTGGGCGGTGTGCTGGTCAACCAGCTCGGCGCGTTCGTCCAGACGTTCATGGTGCTGTACCTGGTCTTCCGCGGCTTCTCCGCGGGACAGGCCGGCATCGTCATCGCCGCCTACAGCATCGGTTCGGTGCTCGGCGGCCTGGCCGGCGGCGAGCTGGTCCACCGCATCGGCCCGCGCGCCACCATCACCGCCGCGATGTCCGGCTCGGCCGCGATCCTCGCCGTCGTCCCGTTCTTCGGCCGCCCCTGGCTCTTCGTGCCGTTGCTGGCCGCGATGCTGCTCGCCGGCCTCGCGACCCAGAGCTACCGGCCCGCGGCCGCCGTCCTGCTCAGCGAGCTGATGCCCGATTCCGACCGCGTCATGGGCTTCTCGATGATGCGGATCGCCCTCAACCTCGGCGCGGCGCTCAGCCCGCTGATCGCGGCGGGGCTGATCCTGCTCGACTGGAACCTCCTGCTGTGGTTCGACGCGGCGACCGCGCTGCTCTACGCGGTCCTGGCGGTCCGACTGCTGCCCGACCTCCGCGTCGGGCGCGAGACGCAGGCGCCGGCCGAGAGCGGAACCCGGGCCGCGTACGGGACCCTGCTGCGCGACGGGCGGTTCTGGTTCTTCCTGGCCTCGGTGCTCATCGGGTCCGTCATCTACGTCCAGTACACGGTTTCGCTGCCGCTGAAGATCACCGCCGAGGGTCACTCCGCCGGCCTCTACAGCGTCGTGCTCGTGACCGCGTCGGCCGTGCTGATCCTGTGCGAGCTGAAGATCACCTCGTTCGTCACCCGCTGGCCGGGCCACGTCGCCGCCACGGCCGGGACCGTGCTGATGGGCCTGGGTGTCGCCGGTTTCGGGATCAGCGGCGGTTCGGCGGTCGCGCTCGTCGCGTGCACGGTCGTGTTCGTCTTCGGGATCATGATCAACGGGCCGACGATGTTCGCCTACCCTTCGACGTTCCCCGCCGCCGTCAAGGCGCGCTACATCAGTGCCCACCAGGCGACTTTCGGCCTGGGCATGGCACTGGGCCCCCTGTTCGGCGTCGCCGCGTGGGTCGCGCTGGGCAACGGCGTCTGGTGGCTGTGCGGCGCGCTCGGCCTGGTGGCGGCGCTGTGCGCCCTGCTCGGCATGACGGCCCGCCCCGCCACCCCCTGAGGTCCCGAACCCGACGGCCGTCCGCTGCGCGCGGGCGGCCGTCGAGTCTTGCCGCAATTTACCGGAACGCCGTAAATAAGCACCAAGAAATGATCTACCGAGCGTCAGAGAAATGCACGAACGGGCTAACGAGACCGCCAGGCAGCGGAAGAGACACCAGCCCCGAAGAGCGACGCTGAGTAAGTGAGGGGAAGGGGATTACCATGGGAAGACCAGAAAAGCCCGTAAACACGTCCGGTGGCATCGCCACCCAGTTCGCCCGGGAATTGCGCGAACTGCGTGCGCGGGCCGGCAACCCGACCTACCGGGAAATGGCCCGGTCGGCGATGTTCTCGTCGTCGGTGCTCTCGAGCGCGGCGAGCGGCAACCGGATGCCGTCGCTGCAGGTGACGCTCGCGTTCGTCGCCGCGTGCGGCGGTGACGACGAGGCGTGGCGCCGGCACTGGCACGCCGCGACGAGCGGCTATACGCAGCCTCCGTTCGGGGGGCGCAAGAGAAGACCGACGTTGTTCCAGCGGCGCGGCACCCCACCGCACCCGGCACAGCTACCGCAACGACCCCGGGGGTTCACCGGCCGCACGACCGAGCTGGCGTGGCTGCGCTCCCCGCGCGACACCCCGCTGGTGATCAGCGGCCCGGCCGGGGTCGGGAAGAGCGACCTCGCGCTGCACTACGCGCATTCGATCGCGGAGCAGACCGACGGGCAGCTCTACGCCGACCTCGGCGGCCTGCGCCACGGCGGCGGCGCACCACCCGCACCGGCGACGGCCGATGTCCTCGACGGCTTCCTGCGCGCGCTCGGCGTCGACGACGACCAGCTCTCCGGCACCTTCGACCACCGGGCCGGGCTGTACCGCACGCTGCTGGCCGAACGCCGGCTCGTGGTGGTGCTGGACAACGTCCAGGACGAGCAGCAGGTACGTCCGCTGCTCGCCGAGACCACGACGAGCACGACGCTGCTGGTCAGCCGCAAACGGCTGCTGGGCCTGCGCGACGTCCACCGGCTGCAGCTGACGCCGCTGCCGCGCGGCGACTCGATCGCGATGATCACCGCGGCGCTCCCGCACGTCGCCGTCTCGGCGGGTCCCGATTGCGACCGCCTGGCCGAGCTGTGCGGCGACCTGCCGCTCGCGCTCGACTTGGCGCTGCGCAAGATCGCCTCGCGGCCGCGGCTGACGCTGCGGCGGGTCGTCGAGGAATGGCGCCTCAACGGCACCAGCGTGGACTGGCTGAGCGTCGGGGACCTTTCCCTGCGCGATTCCCTGGAATCGGCCTACCGCACGCTCAGCGCGCCCGCGCGGGAGCTGCTGGAACGGCTGGCGCAGACGCCGCCCGCCGGGTTCGACGCCGTGTCCGCGGCGCTGGACGAGCTCGTCGAGGAGATCGCCGACGCCGGCCTGCTCGCGCACCCCGACCCGTACCTCGACGGCCACGGGGTGCCCCCGCCCGTGCGCGACTTCGTGCTCAGCACCGTCGGGGCCGGCGGACACGAGCTTTCCGCTCTCGCAGGGCCGGTGTCCGCGTAGCACCGGGGATCCGGCAACGGCGCCGCCGTTCCCTGTCTTCTCTTCGGAAGCGAGTTTGATTGTCCTTTGCGGACAACGCTCCCAGCCAAGTCCGCGATGGCCTGTAATCAGCACAGCACGGGTTTCCCGCTGACGCAGGCAGGTCGGACGCACCGGTCGTTCCGGCGGAACCCGTTCCCCCACGGATTTCCCGGAAGGACAGGTCATGCTCGACAACGGCATCCCGGTACGGATCCCGCCCACCCCGCGTCCGCCGGGGTTCGGTGGTCACCGACGCTACGCGGCCTATTACGCCATGTCTGCTTCGATCATGCTGCTCGCCGGCGCGATCTGGCTGTCGACGCGGCTGCGGCCGAGCACGGCGTGGCACGACATCGCGCTGTTCGCGCACCTCTCGTCCCTCGTGGTGGGCTTCGGCGCGGTCCTGGTCGCGGACTACTTCTTCGCCCTGTGGGCGCTGGGGCGCGCGTCGTTCGCCGAGGCCGTCCACAGCGCTTCCCGGCTGCACCTGCTGGTCTGGGGTGGGCTGACGGGCCTGGTGGCGAGCGGCACGCTGCTCTCCCCCGACCTCGGTTCCGCCGCCACGATCGTGAAGCTGTGCCTCGTCGGGGTGCTCGCCGTCAACGGCGTGCACGCGACGGTGCTGGGCAACCGCATGGCCCTCGTCGCCGAGCCGGTCCCCTTCCGCCTGCTCGTCCGGGGCGGGCTCACCACGGCGGTCTCGCAGGCGTGCTGGTGGGGCGCCGTCGTCATCGGCTTCCTGAACGCGACCCGATGACCGGGAAGCTGTCCGGATCTGGCCAGACCCGCGGCACCGTGCCCGGGCACCCTGGGTTTTCCCCGAGTTCCGTGGAGAAAGGGAGAAGAAATGATCACCAAGCTGGCACGTGCGGTGAGCGCGGCCCTGCGTCCGGCCCCGTCGGCCACGACGGTCGCGCAGCGCATCGACGCGGCCCGGTCGCAGCCGGACTACCTCATGACGATCGAGCTGTTCCGCCTGCGCGGCCTGGGCTGACGCGGCTCGCTCGCTTCGTCGGCCGCGCGCCTCCCGGGCCGGGTCCGCCCCGGTCCCGGATCGCCCGCCCACCCGACGAAACGAGTGAAACCATGACCCACCAACGGCTCCTGATGTGTTCCGCGCGGTACCTCCGCATCGACTACGAAATCAACCCGTACATGCACGTCGGCGTCCAGCCCGACGTCGAAGCCGCCATCACCGAACACGAGAACATCGTGGAAGCGCACCTGGCCGCGGGCCGCAAGATCGAGTTCGTCGACGCGGACCCGTCCTGCCCCGACATGACGTACACCGCGAACGCGGCGGTGGTCCGGGGAAACCGCGCGGTGCTGGCCACGCTGCCGGCCGAGCGGGCGGCGGAAACCCCGCACCACCGGGCGTGGCTGGAATCCCACGAGTTCGAAGTGGCTTCGACGCCCTACGCGTTCAGCGGCCAGGGCGACGCTTTGGCGTGCGGGCCGCTGTTGCTGGCGGCGCACGGGCAGCGCACGGACATCCGCGCGCTCCGCACCCTGGCGCGGCACTTGGACTACGAGGTCGTGCCGCTGCGGACGACGAGCGCCCGGTGGTACGACCTGGACCTGGCGGTGGCGGTGATCGCTTCCTCTGTCCTGGCCTACAACCCGTCGGCGCTGGACGCGGCCAGCCTGCGGACACTGCGGGGACTGGGGACGGAGCTGATCGAGGTGTCGCCCGCGGAGGCGGCGGCGTTCGCGCTGAACCTGATCAGCGACGGTCAGACGGTGACGATGACCGCGGGAGCCCCGCGGCTGGCGGCGGACCTGCGGTCGTTGGGGCTGGCGGTGACGGAGCTGGACACGACGGAACTTCGCAAGGGCGGCGGCGGAATCCGCTGCACGGCGCTGACGCTGGACAACCCGGCCTGACGAGTGGTGCCTGGCGAGAGCTTCCTCGCCAGGCGCCGCTGAGGTCGGACGAGTTTCATCGTCGAGACGCCGGGCGGCCGATCCGGGGTTTCGTCGGTGACCCACGCGTACTCGATGGCCGACAGGTACCCGCCGCCGACCCGGACGAGCACCTCGCCCAGGTATTCGCCCGCGGGGCCGCGAACTTCGGCCCCGGACGGTAGCTCGCCGTCCGGAAGTCGAGCGGCGGCAACGGTCTCGGGCATGAATTCGAGGACTTCGCTTTCCGTCCCCGTCAGTTCCCGGGGTACCGCTGCCATGACGCGAAATCCTAGCGCCGGCTTCGCGTCAGGGCGCGAGGACGACGACTTTCCCGGCCAGCGTGCCCGCGGCGGCCTGGGCGTGGATCGCCGGCAGCTCGGCCAGCGGCACCCGCTGTCCGACGTCGACGCGCAGCTCCCCGCCGTCGATCAGCTCGACCAGCTGCGACAGCTGTTCGGCGTCGCTGCGGACGAAGAGGTCGATGCCGCGCACACCGCGCTCTTCGTCAGCGGGCGCGGGCATCCACACCGTCGTGTTGACCACGACACCGCCCGGGCGGACCAAGGTGACGAGCGCGGCCAGGTCGGCCGGGTCGACCGGCGCGAGGTTGAGCACGACGTCGACCGGTTCGGTCACCGCCGCGGGCACGCTGGTGCTCGTGTGGTCGATGACCTCGTCGGCGCCGGCGGACTTGACCGCCTCGCGACTGCGCGAGCTGGCCGTGGCGATGACGTGGGCCCCGGCCCGCTTGGCGAGCTGCACGGCGTAGCCGCCGACCGCTCCGCCGGCACCGTTGATGAGCACGCGTTGCCCGGCTTGCAGCTTGCCGTGGTCGAAGAGCGCCTGCCAGGCGGTGAGGCCCACCACCGGCAGCGCGGCGGCGTCGGGCAGCGGGATGCTCTTGGGCGCCGGCGTCAGGACCGCGGCCGGCGCGATGACGTATTCCGCGGCGGCGCCGTCACCGTCCATCGGCAGGAACCCGATGACGTCGACGCCGGCCTCGATGCCGTCGACGCCCTCGCCCAGCGCGTCGACCGTGCCGGCGACGTCGAGGCCGGGGGTGTGGGGCAGCACCACGGGGATGGGGCCCTGCATGAAGCCGCCACGGATGTTGCCGTCGACGGAGTTGAACGACGTCGCGGCGACGCGGATCCGGACTTCACCGGCGCCGGGGACGGGCTTCTCCACGTCTTCGTAGCGCAGGACGCCGGGCTCGCCGTACTCGTGGAAACGCACTGCCTTCATGGCGGTCTCACTCTCACTCGTTTGCTTCGAGTTCGAAGCAACTGAAGGCGACAGTACATCTGCTTCAAATTCGAAGCAAGTGATGCCGGTCACGGGTACTTCCAATTCGAAGCAGTAGACTGCCGCCATGCCTGAACCGTCGCTCGACCCGGTGCAGCTCGGCGCGTACTTCGACCTCGTCGAGGTGACCAGCCTGCTCCGGCACGCGGTCGAGCAGCAGCTGCGCGAGGCCGGCGACCTCAGCTACGTGCAGTTCCAGCTCCTGGCCCGGCTCGGGGATTCGCCGACGGGCAGCCACCGCATGACCGACCTGGCCGACGGCGTCGTCTACAGCCGCAGCGGCCTGACCTACCAGGCGGGACTGCTCGAGAAGGCGGGCCTGGTCGTGCGCACCCCTTCGCCGGACGACGAGCGGAGCGTCACGGTCACCATCACCGACGCCGGACGCGCGTTGCTCGCGAAGGTGTTGCCGGGGCACATCGAGGTGGTCGGCGGCCTGCTGTTCGAGCCGCTCTCGCGTGCCGACGTCGAAACCCTCGCCGGCCTGCTGGCGCCGGTGCGCGACCACATGCGCTCGACACCGCCCCGCTCGGCCGCGCCTCGCCGCCGCAAGGGCGGAGCTTGATCCACATGGCCCCCAGGATGGCGGCCACCGGCCCGGTCAGCCTGGGCCGGCTTGGCCCACCCTGACGACGGCCGGCTTGCCGGAGGCGCCGACGACCTCACCGAGCCGCGCCGCGTCGGCCGAGCCCGGTGCCGCGGTGAGGACCACCGCCATCAAGTCGTCACCCGGGACCTCGAGCAGGTTGCCGTCGAGCGTGATCTCGCCGGCTTCCGGATGACGGAACACGGCCCGGTTCTCGTAGGGGGCGGCTGTAGCCGGCGCGCGCCACCAGGTGTCGAACGGCCGGCTCGTGCTCCTCAACTCGTCGACGAGCTCGGCGAGCGACTCATCAGCCGGGTAGCGCGCGAAGGTGCTGCGCAACCGCGCGACGAGCATCGCCTGGAAACCGGCCGCGCGCTCGTCGGTGCGGCTGATTCCGCCGAGTGCGTTGCGGAAGGTGCGCCACGCGACGTTCCAGTCCCGGGCGTTCCCGGCCGGCGCCCCGCATTCCAGCGCCAGCCACGCACCGTTGACGGCGACCACGTTCCACGCGGCGTCGGTCAGGAAAACGGGAGTACTGCCGAACCGGTCCAGCAGCCGCACCGCGGCCGCCCCGGCCTCGCGCGGCACGTGCCCCTCGGCGGCGGCGTACCCGGCCAGCGCACAGAGCCGCTCGTAATCGGCTCGCCCGACCCGCAAGGCACGCGCGATGGCGCCCACCACACCGGCCGACGGGTGACTGCGTCCCTGCTCCAGCCGCCGCACGTAGTCCGCGGAAACCCCGGCCAGCTCGGCGAGCTCCTCCCGCCGCAACCCACGAACCCGCCGTCTGCCCTCGGCCGGCAGTCCCACCGAGGCGGGCTCGGTGTTCTCGCGCAACCAGCGCACCGCCGCCCCGAGCTCACGCAACGCCATGATGCGAGTCTGCACCACGGCGGGCGTCCGTCCGCAGGGGAATCAGCGATCAAGCCACGGCGCGAGCAGCTTCTCCAGATCCGCGTCCGACAACGCACGCGGCCCACCGTGGAACTCGTGCCACCGCGAAGCATCCCGCGCCGCCGTGTACTCCACCTCGTACGCCCGCATCAGCACGTACATGAACGTCACCGAGCTGAACCGCTCACCCAGCAACGTCCGGGCCTCACGGGCGATCTGAGTCGCGCCGGTGAAATCCGCGAGCTTCAACGATTCCGCAGCCGGGTCCAACAGGCTGGGGGCATACATCACGACGATTTCTCCATCATAGAAACGAAAACTCAGCCTTCGGCGGCGAGCTGACCGCAAGCCGCGGCGATCTCCTGGCCGCGCGTGTCGCGCACCGTGCACGCTACTCCGCCCGCGTTGACCAGCCGCACGAACTCGCGCTCCACCGGCTTCGGCGACGCGTCCCACTTCGAACCCGGCGTCGGGTTCAACGGGATCACGTTCACGTGCACCAGCTGACCCAAGTGCTTCCGCAACCGCTTCGCCAGCAGCTCCGCCCGCCACGGCTGGTCGTTGATGTCCCGGATCAGCGCGTACTCGATGGACACCCGGCGCCCGGAAGTGTCGGCGTAGTACCGAGCAGCGGTCAGCACCTCGTCCACCGACCAGCGCTCGTTCACCGGCACCAGCGTGTCCCGCAGCTCGTCGTCCGGCGTGTGCAACGAAACCGCCAACCGCACCTGCATCTTCTCGTCAGCCAGCTTACGAATCGCCGGCGCCAGACCCACGGTGGAGACCGTGACCGACCGCTGACCGATCCCCAATCCACCCGGGGCCGGATCGGTGATCCGCCGGACCGCCGCCACCACGCGCTTGTAGTTGGCCAGGGGCTCACCCATGCCCATGAAGACGATGTTCGACAGCCGGCCCGGCCCACCGGGCATCGTGCCGTCGCGCATGACCGCCGCCGCCGAACGGACCTGGTCCACGATCTCCGCCGTCGACAGGTTGCGGTCGAGCCCACCCTGGCCGGTCGCGCAGAACGGGCACGCCATGCCGCAGCCGGCCTGGCTCGAAATGCACAGCGTCGCGCGGTCCGGGTAGCGCATCAGGACGCTCTCCAGCAGCGTGCCGTCGTGCGCGCGCCACAGCGTCTTGCGCGTCGCGCCGTTGTCGGCCTCCAGGGCGCGGACCTCCGTGAGGAGCGTCGGCATCAACGACTCGACGAGCCGGGAGCGCGAAGCCGCCGGGATGTCCGTCATCTCCGCCGGGTCGACCGTCAGGCGCGAGAAGTAGTGGTTCGACAGCTGCTTCGCGCGAAACGGCTTCTCCCCCAGCTCGGCGACGGCGGCGGCGCGCTCGGCCACCGTGAGGTCGGCGAGGTGGCGCGGCGGCAGGCCGCGCTTGGGAGCGTCGAAAACGAGCGGGAGGGCAGTCATAACCGAACCAGTCTCCCACGGGCCCCCAGCCGCCGCCCGGGCCGCCCTGGCCGGGTGTACGCCAGGTCACCCCGCGGACTGGACAGTTCCCGGACAAAGGCGCGAGGCGTGCATCAGCGCCGCGGCGGCGCACGACTTCCCGGCTTGAACGCGAACAGCGGCGAAGGGAACGATCGTGACCACACCCGGCGGCGGACCGCGCCCGACGACTTGGCGCCGGTGGGGCGCCCGCTGGATCGACTGGCTCCTTCCCTGGCTCATCGGCTCACCCCTGTGGTTCGCGGCCGGCCACCTGATCCAGTCCGGCGCCACCGAACAGGCCGCGCTGCTGACCCGCGACAGCACCCTCGACGCCGTGTTCGGCAAGTGGGGCAACCTCGACGACGTCGGGCTCGCGGCGCTGTCCGGCTACTGGAGCACCATCGTGCTCATCGTCGGCTGCACGCTGACGCTCCAAGTCCTCCTCGTCGCGGCGTATGAGGTCGTCTTCGTGTACCGGTTCGGTCGCACCCCGGGGAAGATGGCGTTTTCGCTGACCGTGGTCCGGGCCGGGACGGGCGGCGCCCTGCTCCCGCTCGGCAACACCTTTCGCCGCACCGCCAGCGCGGTCGTCCTCCCCGGACTGGCCTGGGTGCTGCTGATCCTCGCGCTGCTCGACCTCAGTCTCCTGTGGGCGGTGCCCGGCGTCCTGCTGCTCGTGGCGTCGCTCGCCGACTGCCTCGCGCTGCGGGCCACGCCCGAAGGCCGCACCTGCTGGCACGACCGCCGGGCCGGGTCGGTCGTCGTGCCGATCACCTGGGGGCAGCAGCTGCGGCAGGTGCAGGACTCGCCGGCCGCGGCCCAGCTGCGCGCGACCGGCCGGCAGCTGCGGTCCCGCGCGACCGGCGACCCGGTGGACGACACCGCGTCCTGACGCCTCCGCCCGCCCTGGCTAGATTGTCGATCGCCCGGCGAAACCGGCCGGGGCGGTCGTGAGTCCAAGGGCGGACGAAAGAGGTGAACCCGTGCGGAGCCGTTTCCTCCTGGCCGTCGCGGTGGTGCTGGGCGCCGCCGCCTGCAGTTCCACCACCGGCGGTCAGGCGCAGCCCGTTCCGACCGTGACCAAGGTCGCCGGGCCGCAGGTCGTGGTCGCGACCATGCACGTCGCCCTGCCCGTCGGGACGACGTACACGGACAAGGGCCAGGACGGCCTGCTCGACGGCTGCGTCGCCGAAGGCGGCGCCGTCTGCCAGGCCCGGCTGCTGGATCTGCGCGAAGCGACGTCGGACCCCAACGCGCCCATCAACCTGCCCAGCGCGAAGCGGCCCTTCGGCTGGTACACCGGCACGGACGTCCCGACCTGCATCACCGCCGCCTCGCCGCCCGGGGACGCCGCCGTGGCGACCGGCAGCGACCTGCTCGACTCCGGGTTCAAGCCGATCGGCCCGAAGAAGGCCGAGTACGGCAAGTGGCAGGTCACCTGCCAGGACGCGACCCAGAACAACCAGGTCCGGATGTGGTGGCTGCCGACGAGCAAGATCCTCGTGGTCGAGTACGGGGCCTCCGCAGACTGGGACACGAAGATGGACGCGATGCTCGCCGCGGCGACGTTCAGCTGAGGACGTCGAGCGCCGCCCGGATGATCGCGTCCGTGTCGATGCCGTGGTGGCGGTACACGTCCTCCAGCGACCCGGACTGACCGAAGCCCGTGACGCCCAGCGCGACCGACGGCACCCGGTTGATCCCGGCCAGGAACGCCAGCGTGTGCGGGTGCCCGTCGAGGACGGTGACCAGCGGCTTCGCCCGCGAAGCCGGGAACGCCTGGTCGAGGATCCACGAGTCCCCGCTGCCGCGGCCCGACCGCGCTTGCATGGCCTCGAACAACAGGCCCGGGCTCGTCACGCACACGACGTCGGCCTCGACGCCCACCTGGGACAGCCGCTCGGCCGCGGCCAGGGTGTCGGGCACGAGCGCGCCCATCGCCGCGAGGGTGACCGAAGGCGACGAAGCCCGCCTCAGCAGATAGGCGCCCGCCACCACCTGACGGCGACGGCGTTCGCGCGCCGCCGGGTCCGTGGGCACGCCGGCGAGGGTCTGGTCGACCGGCCGCGTCGAGAGCCGGAAGTACGACGACGTGCCGCCCGGCTTGCCGAGCCGGCCGAGCGCCGCCAGCAGCGTCCACTCCGTGTCGATCGCAAACGCCGGTTCGTAGCTGACGCAGCCGGGCTGCTCGATGCCGATCGACGGTGTGGTGATCGACTGGTGCGCGCCGCCCTCCGGGGCGAGCGTGACGCCGGACGGCGTGCCGATCAGGATCGACTGCCCGCCCGCGTAGATGCCGAACGACCAGGGCTCCAGCGCGCGCTCGACGAACGGGTCGTACATGACGCCGATCGGCAGCAGCGGCTCGCCCCAGCGGCTCCAGGTCGCGCCCAGCTCGCCGAGCAGCCCGACGAGGTTCGTCTCGGCGATGCCCAGCTCGACGTGCTGGCCGGTGGGCTTCTCGCGCCAGTGCATGATCGTTTCGGGGTCGTCGTCGAACCAGTCGCGGCGCTCGGTCGCCGACCAGACGCCGACCTTGTTGACCCAGCCGCCGAGGTTGGTCGTCGAGCTGACGTCGGGGCTGACCGTCACGACACGCTTCGCCGCTTCGGGCGCTTCACGCGTCAGGTCGAGCAGGACGCGTCCCAACGCGGCCTGCGTCGTCGCGGTCCCGGACGGCGTCCGCCCGATGTCGACGGGCAGCTCCAGCGAAGGCGCCGAAGGGACGTCGGGACGGCGAAGGCGCGAAGCGACTTCAGCGCACAACGCCGCTTCGGACGAGCCCGGCGCGAAGCCCTCCCACGGCGAAGCGAGATCCGTCCCCAACGACGATGCCAGCTCTTCCATCTGCGCGACGGTCAGCAGCGACGAGTGGTTCTGCGGATGTCCCTGCGTCGGAAGACCGCGACCCTTGACGGTGTAGGCGAAGATCACCGTCGGGCGACTGTCCGAAATGGACGCGAAGGCGTCGTCGAGCGAGCCGGGGTCGTGGCCGCCGAGGTTCCGGATCGCGGCCAGCAGCGTCTCGTCGTCGAGCGACGCCACCAGGCCGGCCAGCGCGGAGTCCCCCGCGGGCAGCCGGTCCCGGACCTGGGCGGCGTCGCAGCGCAGCAGCCGCTGGTACTCCGGGTTCGGCATGCCGTCGATCCGCGCGCGCAGCTCGGCGCCGCCGGGTCGGGTGAAGAGCTCTTCCAGCAGCCGCCCGTACTTCAGCGTCAGGACCTGCCAGCCGGCCGCGTCGAACATGCCCTGCAGCCGCCCGGCCGCGATGTTCGGCACGACGCGGTCGAGGGACTGGCGGTTGAGGTCGACGATCCAGACGATCTCGCCCAGGTCGGCGACGCCCGGGTCGAGGATGGCCTCCCAGATCGCGCCTTCGTCCAGCTCGGCGTCGCCGACCAGCGAGTACTGGCGGCCGGTGCCGGCCGACGAGCCCCGGGTGGTCAGGTAGCGGCGGGCCAGCGCGCCCCAGATCGGGGCGGTCGCGCCGATGCCGACCGAGCCGGTCGAGTAGTCCACCGGGTCGGGGTCCTTGGCGCGGCTCGGGTAGCTCTGCAGGCCGCCGAACTCGCGCAGCGTCGGCAGGTAGGCCTCGTCGAGCTCGCCGAGCAGGTAGTTGATCGCGTGGAGCACCGGGGACGCGTGCGGCTTCACCGAGACGCGGTCCTCGGGGCGCAGGTGCCGGAACCACAGCGACGTCATGATCGAGACCAGGGACGCGCACGACGCCTGGTGCCCGCCGACCTTCAGCCCGGACGGGTTGGGCCGGACGCGGTTGGCCTGGTGCACGATCGCGGTGGCGAGCCACAGCACCCGCCGTTCGATCGCGGCGAGCTCTTCGGAGCCGGTCGCCGGAACGGTCGCGGAGGGCTGGGTCATCGTCGACACCTTTCGTGCAGGAAGTGCCCACCAGGACAGCACTGGTGGACGCTTCGCACAACCGACGCCCTCGCAACCGAGCAGAATGCCCACCCGAACGGGACGGCTCAGGTCTCCGGGTGCGCAGAATGCACGCGCTCCAGCAGGGGCGTGAGCCGGTACGGGACGAGCTCGCGCATGACGAGCGAGATGTTCGTCCGCTCCACGCCGGGCGAGGCGAGGATCCGCCCGGCGATGCGGTAGAGGTCGTCGGCGTCGACGGCCACCACCTGCACCATCAGGTCGCTCGCCCCGGTCAGGCCGCACACCTCGGTGACCTCGGGGATCGTCGCCAGCGCGTCGGCGATCTCCGCCAGCCGCCGCTGGTCGACCTGCGCGTTGACGAACGCCCGCAGCGGGTAGCCCAGCCGCGCCGGGTCGATGCGGCGTTCGAACGACCCGAGGACGCCGCGCTGCTCCAGCCGCGCGAGCCGGGCCTGCACCGTGTTGCGGGACAGGCCCAGCCGCTCGGCCAGCGCGACGGCCGTGGACCGCGGGTCCTCCCCCAGGGCCTGGAGCAGGCGCGCGTCGATCTCGTCGATGGTTTCCGGCACGCGCCGATCTTCTCAGCCCAGGTACTTCTTGAGGTCGTCGAGGACCTTCATCGCCCCGATCGGGCCGAGCCCCAGGAACCAGACCTCGTCGGCGACGGGGATGGCGTGCTTGGCCTTGACCGCACCCAGCCCGGCCCACAGCCCGCTGCTCGTGACAGCCTTCTCGTCCGCGCTCGGGCCCGCGCCGTAGCTGGAGTAAAAGATCCAGTCGGCGTCGGCCTCGTCGATGCGCTCCTTGGAGATCTGCGCCGCCAGCTCGTCGATGTTCTGGTTCGCGGGCCGCTCGAGGCCGACGTCCTTGAGGATCACGCCGATGAAGGACAGGTTGCCGTAGAGCCGGATGTTGCCCGACAGGAACCGCAGCAGCGAGATCTTGGGCGCGCCCTTGACGGCGGCCTTCACCTCGTTCGCGCGCTTCTGGTAGTCGTTGAGCAGCCCGACGGCCTTCGTCTCGTCGCCCAGCGACGCCCCGATCAGCAGCAGGTTCTCCTTCCACGGGAAGCCGGGCCGGATGCTGAACACCGTCGGCGCGATCTTCGACAGCTGCGGGTAGAGGTCGTTGGCGCGCAGCTTGCTGCCGACGATCAGGTCCGGCGTCAGCGCCGCGATCGCCTCGAGGTTCAAGTTGTTGATGTCCCCGACGGTCTGGATGCCCTTGACGCGATCGGCCAGGTAGGACGGCACACCCGTCTGCCCGGCGGTGGTGGCCATGCCGACCGGGGTGACGCCGAGCGCGAGG
Source organism: Amycolatopsis sp. NPDC051371 (assembly GCF_040682155.1). NCBI lineage: Bacteria > Bacillati > Actinomycetota > Actinomycetes > Pseudonocardiales > Pseudonocardiaceae > Amycolatopsis > Amycolatopsis sp. NPDC051371. The sequence continues at coordinate 66,662 of NZ_JBFBAG010000044.1, read as the reverse complement.
ACGTCGTCGAGCTCACCGCTGTCGAGGACGACGACCCGCACGGGCTTCTTGTCGAGCTTCGTCTTGCCCAGCGCGTGCGTGACGGTGCGCGGGAAGACGCCGGGACCGACGTCCGCGCCGAGCTTGGCGGTCTCGCTGTCCGCGGTCGAGAACAGCCGGCCGCCGGTCGCGACGTCCTGGTCGCCGACGCCGGACGTGCTCGGCTTCGCCGGCTGTCCGCAGGCGGCGAGGAGCGTGCCGGCCGCGAGCAGCGCGACCAGGCGGGTCCACTTAGGACGCATCGGGAGTGCCTTCTTCCTGGGGGGTGGCCCGCCGCCGGCCGATCGGGACGACCAGGGGCGTGGCGGAGACCGGGTCCTGGATGACCCGGCAGGGCATGCCGAAGACGTCGGCGACGAGGTCGGCGGTGAGGATGTCGGCGGGCGCGCCCTCGGCGGCGATCCGGCCGTCCTTCATCGCGATCAGGTGGTCGCCGTAGCGGGCGGCCAGGTTGAGGTCGTGGAGGACGATGACGATCGTCCGGCCGTCCTCGGCGTTCAGCTCCGCGAGCAGGTCGAGGACCTCGACCTGGTGGGCGATGTCGAGGAACGTCGTGGGCTCGTCGAGCAGCAGCACCGGCGTCCGCTGCGCCAGGGCCATGGCGATCCAGACGCGCTGGCGCTGCCCGCCGGACAGCTCGTCGACGGGCCGGTCGGCCAGCTCGACGGTGTCGGTCGCGAGCATCGCTTTCGCGACGGCGCCGTCGTCTTCGGCGTTCCAGCGGCGGAACATGCCCTGGTGCGGGTAGCGGCCGCGGCCGACGAGGTCGGCGACGGTGATGCCCTCGGGTGCGGTCGGCGACTGCGGCAGCAGGCCGAGCACGGTGGCGACGTCCTTGCTGCGCAACGTGGTGATGCCCTTGCCGTCGAGGTAGACGGCCCCCGCGGTCGGCGTCAGAAGCCGCGCCAGGCCGCGCAGGAGCGTCGACTTCCCGCAGGCGTTGGTCCCGACGATCATCGTCACGCGTCCCTCGGGGATGCGGACGGACAAGTCCTTGACCACCCGCAGAGATCCGTAGCCGAGTTCGAGGTTCTCGGTGTGCAGTGTCATGGCGTTCCCCTCACACTCGCCCGGCGCGGTTCGCGGTCGCGAGCAGCCACAGCAGGTACGGCGCGCCCACAGCGCCGGTGACGACGCCGACCGGCAGCTGGGCGCCGAGCAGGTGCTGGGCCACGAAGTCGCCCAGCAGCACCACGAGCGCGCCGGTCAGCGCCGCGGGGACGAGTCCCGCGCGGGCGCCGCCGACGAGCCGGGTCGCGATCGGGTTGGCCACGAAGGCGACGAACGCGACCGGTCCGGCGGCCGCGGTCGCGAACGCGGCGAGCGCGACGGCGACCAGGAGGAGCGCAACGCGGCTGCGTTCGACGCGCAGGCCGAGTCCGGCGGCGGTGTCGTCGCCCAGCTGCAGCCCGATGAGCGCCCGGTTCTGGAGCAACGCCGCGGGAAGCAGGACGACGAGCGCGGCGGCGAGCGGCCCGGCGTGGTCCCAGCCGCGGCCGTTCAGGTTGCCGGTCAGCCAGACCAGCGCCTGCTGGGCGAGGGTGACGTCGGCCCAGGTCATCAGATACGACACGACGCTGGTCAGCACCGCGCCGACGCCGACGCCGACGAGCACCAGCCGGTAGCCGTGGACGCCGCCGCGGCGGGCGAGCAGGTAGATCGTGGCGCCGGTGAGCAGCGCGCCGGCCAGGGCCGCGGCCGAGACGACCGCGCCGCCGGCCCCGAACAGCACGATCGCGACGACGGCCGCCGCGCTCGCGCCCTGCGTCACGCCGATGACGTCGGGGCTGGCCAGCGGGTTGCGCAGGAGGCGCTGGAAGAGCGCGCCGGACGTCCCGAAGGCGACGCCGACGAGGACACCGGTGACGGCTCGCGGCAGCCGGAGTTCGGTCACGACGTAGGCCGCGCGGCCGGTGGCGTCCCCGAACAGGAGACCAGGCAGGTCGCCGAGCGGGACCGGGAAGTCGCCCACCGCCAGGGAAACCGCGAAGACGACGACGATCGCGAGCAGCAACAGCAGCGACACCGTGCGGGCCCGGACAGCGCCGCGGCGGCGCGCGGCAACCACTACCTCGACGGCGTTCACACCGCCACGACCTTCCGGCGGCGCACCAGCAGCACGAACACGGGCGCGCCGACGAGCGCGGTGACGATCCCGACCTGGACCTCGGCCGGGCGCGCGACCACGCGGCCCAGGACGTCGGAAACCAGCAGGAGCAGCGGCGCCATCAAGGCCGAGTACGGCAGGAGCCAGCGGTGGTCGGGGCCGGTGAGCAGCCGGGCGGCGTGCGGCACGGTCAGCCCGACGAACGCGATCGGCCCGGCGATCGCCGTCGCCGTCCCGCACAGCACGACGACGGCCAGCGCGCACACCAGCCGCGCGACCGGCACGTTCTGGCCGAGCGAGCGGGCGACGTCCTCGCCGAGGGCGAGCGCGTTGAGCAGCCGGGCGGAGATCAGCGCCAGCACGACGCCCGCCAGGACGAACGGCACGGCCTGGGTGATCGTCGCCGCGTCCCGGCCGGTCAGCGAGCCGACCTGCCAGAAGCGGTACTGGTCGAAGGTCGTCGTGTCGGTCAGCAGCAACGCGCTCGTCACCGAGGCGAGGGCCGCCGTCACCGCGGCGCCGGCGAGCGCGAGCTTCACCGGTGTCGCCCCGGCCCGGCCGAGCGAGCTGACGCCGTAGACGACGGCACCGGCGGCCGCGGCGCCCGCGAAGCCGAACCAGACGTAGCCGCCGACGCTGGTGATGCCGAAGGTGCCGATCCCCAGGACGACGAAGAGCGCCGCACCCGCGTTGACGCCGAGCAGTCCCGGGTCGGCCAGGGGGTTGCGCGTCGCGCCTTGGATGATGGCGCCGGACAGGCCCAGCGCGACGCCGGCGAGCACCCCGGCGAGGGTGCGCGGGAGCCGGAGCTCGCGGACGACGAGGTGGTCGGGGTTGCTCGCGTCGAAGTGGAAGAGCGCGTCCAGCACGGTGCCCGGGCTCAGGCCGCGGGTCCCGACGGCGATGCTGAGCAGCACGGCGGCGGCGACGGCCGCGGTGAGGACCAGCAGCCCCGCCGTCAGCGGGAGCGATCGGGTGCGCACTGGTCGTTACCTTTGCTAACAGCTGTTTAGGCTTGCCTAATCTAAAGCTCAGCACCTGACGACTCAAGTTCCGTGAGCGGCATCACCGGACCGAGGTTGCCATCCGACCGTTTCCGATATATCGTGAAGCAGTCGCAACAGTTCGAGAAAGGAACACAGACATGCGTAGGCAACGACACCCCTTCACGCAAGAACATCCCTTCGCCCAGGAACGTGGGCGTGCACCCTTCGGTGGCTTCGGCGAGTTCCCCCCGGGCTTCGGCCCGCGTGGCGGACGCGGCCGGGGTCACGGACCGGGCCGGCGGGGTCACGGTGGACGGCGCAGCCGTCGCGGTGACGTCCGCGCCGCGATCCTGGCGCTGCTCGCCGAGCAGCCCCGGCACGGCTACGAGATCATCCGCGAAATCGGCGAGCGCTCCGGCGGCTTCTGGCGGCCGAGCCCCGGCTCCGTCTACCCGACGCTGCAGCTGCTGGCCGACGAAGGCCTGGTCATCAGCAAGGACGAACACGGCAAGAAGCTCTTCGAGCTGACCGACACCGGCCGCACCGCCGCGGAAGAGCAGGACAGCACTCCGCCGTGGGAGCACATCGCGCAGGACGTCGACCCGACCGAGGTCGGGCTCGCCAAGGCGGGCAAGAACCTGGCCGCCGCCGTCCTGCAGATCATGCGCGCGGGCACCGAGAGCCAGCAGGCCCGCGCGGCCGAGGTGCTCAACGACGCCCGGCGCTCGCTCTACGGCATCCTCGGCGAAGACGAGGATGAGTCCTCGGCCCCCGAGACTTCGACCGAAGAAGCAGCCGAGTGACGTGGCAGGACGAGGCCGGTGGGCTTGCCCCGCGCGTGGACGCGGTAGCCCACCGGCAGCGTCAGGTCGTGCGCGCGATTCCCATTACGCTGCACCGACTCCGCGATCGCCTGTTCGGCGACGCGCTTGCTGAACTCGATCTTCAGCACCGCTTCGAGGTCCCCCGCCGTCTCGAACCGCCACTCGGTGGTGACCCGGCGGCACCCGAACCCGGCCCGGGCGAAGAACCGTTCGACGGCACCCGGGTCGTAGTGCGGTAGGTCGGCGCGCATCCAGGTGCCGTAGGGCTCGCTGGTCACGTCGAGGTCGACGATCAGCAGCACCCCGCCCGGCCGCAGCACCCGCTCGGCCTCCGCCAGCCCCGGCTCGCAGCCGGGCCCGAAGAAGTACGCCGTGCGCGCGTGGACGACGTCGACGCTCGCGCTGCGGACCGGCAGCCGCTGGGCCCGGCCCATCCGGACGTCCACGTTCGACAGTCCCTCGACCCGCTCCAGCGCGGTGCGCACGAGCGGCTCGTGCGGTTCCACTCCGAGCACCGAACGCGCGTCGCGGGCGAAGCGCGGCAGGTGGAACCCGTCCCCGCAGCCGACGTCCAGCACGTCCCGGCCGGCCCAGTCGCCCTCTTCACGCAGCACGCGCCAGATCTCGCCGCCGCTGTCCTGCGCCCGGTTCTCCAGCTCGTAATCGGCCTGGTAGTACCAGATGTTCGGACTCGGCACGACCTCCGCGCGCCGGGACGACCACCGCACCGCTGCTCCTTTCGGGGCCTTCACTCGCCGGCAGTTATTTTCCGGCGGCCGAATCTTGGCGGAAACCTCACGGATCACGCATAGAATTCGGTGGGTCTCGGGAGGAGCACCCATGGCGATCGACCCGTCCACCACCGCGTCCCCGGTCCCGGCCGGAATCCCGTGCTGGATCGAGCTGGCCTGCCGCGAACAGGCCGTGGCGGAAAGATTCTACGGTGCCCTCTTCGGATGGACCTACGCCACTCAGCGCGACCCGGCGACGTCCGACGGCCGGTACGCCATCGCGACGCTCGGTGCCGTCCCGGTGGGCGGCCTCTACCGCGCCGCCCAGGGCGCGCCGCTGGGCTGGATGCCGCACCTGTCGGTGCCGCACACCGCGAGCGCGGCCGAATGGGTGGAGCACCTCGGCGGGCGGCTGACGCTGGGCCCCATGCCGATCCCGCAGCGCGGCACGATCCTGCACGCCTACGACACGAGCGGCGCGCCGGTGGTGTTCTGGGAGGTGCCGCCGGACTGGGAGTTCGTCACCGGGATCCCCAACACCTTCAGCGGCGCGGACCTCAACACCCACGACGGCGTCGCGGCGGATCACTTCTACACCAAGCTGTTCACCTACGGGAGCCACCAGATCGGCGACGGCGAGTCCTTGGACTACGTCGAATGGCTCATCGAGCACGAGCCCGTGCTGTACCGGTACGTGATGGGTTCGGAGTACAGCCTCGACACCCCGCCGCACTGGCTCGTCTACTTCGACATCGACCCGGCCCGCGGCGTCGACGCCGTCGCCGGCGAAGCGCTGATGAACGGCGGCACCGTCGTGATCCAGCCGTACGACACGCCGTTCGGCCGGATGTCGATCCTCGCCGACCCGGAAGGCGCCGTCTTCGCGGTGATCGACCACTCGCGCGTCTCGGAGGACTGGGGCCGCGCCGAGGTCGACGACCCCTACGACGACTGACGCTCGGCGAACGCGAGCCCCGCGACGAGCGCGTACCCGCCCGCCACCAGCCACATCCCCGTGGCCGGCAGCAGTGCGCCGACGAGCGCGACCCCGATCGCGCCGCCGGTCTGGCGCGACGCGTTGAGCACGCCCGCGGCCAGCCCGGCCTTGCCCGGCAAGGAGTTCATCGCCAGCGACGTCATCGCGGGCATGGCCAGCGAGCAGCAGCCGAAGACGACCGAGACCACGACGAACGGCACGAGCGCCCGGTCCTGCGGCAGCAGCGCGAAGCCCACGGAACCGGCGAGGCCCGCCAACGCGCCCGCGACCATCGGGACGCGCGGGCCGGACCGCCCGGTCAGGCGGCCGCTGAAGAACGCGTTGAGCCCGATCACCACCGTCAGCGGCACCAAGACGAGCCCGGCGGCGAGCGCGCCGAGCGACCAGGCGCGCTGCAAGTACAGCGCGAGGCAGAAGAGCGTGCCGTAGAGGCAGAAGTTGAACAGGCCGCCGATCCCGGTGGCCACCGCGAAGTTCCGGATCTTCAGGATTCCGAGCGGGAGCACGGGTTCCCCGACGCGCTTCTCGACCGCCACGAACACCGCACCGGCCACGACTCCTCCGCCCAGCAGTGCGAGCGTCCCCGGCGCGAGCCAGCCGGCGTGCCCGGACCCGATGAACCCGGCGACGAGCCCCGCGAGCGACGCCGTGCCCGTCAGCTGCCCGGCCAGGTCCAGGCGGGTGGTGGTGTGGCGGGGCGGTTCCGCGACCGCGCGCCGCGTCAGGACGATCGCGACGACGCCGACCGGGACGTTGACCGCGAAGACGAGCCGCCAGTCGGCGAGGCCGACCGCGAGCCCGCCGAGCATCGGTCCGGCGGCGAGGCCGACGCCGCTCATACCGCCCCACACACCGAGGGCGCGCGCCCGCTCCCGCGCGTCCGGGAACTGGTGGACGATCAGTGCGAGCGACGACGGCAGCAGCGCCGCGGCGCCCGCGCCCTGCACCGCCCGCGCGGCGATCAGCCAGGCGGCGTCACCGGCGAGTGCGCAGGCGACGGACGCGAGGACGAAGACGGCGACGCCGACCTCGAACACGTGTCGCGAACCCCACCGGTCGCCGGCGGCGCCCCAGGTGAGCAGGAACGCGGCGAGCGTGACGGTGTAGGCGTCGACAACCCACTGCAGCGCGGCCGTCGACGGTTCGCCGAAGTCGGCGCCGATCGCGGGCAGGGCGAGGTTCACGATGGTCGCGTCGAGCGTGATCATCACGAAGCCCAGGCAGACGGCGGCGAGCGCGAGCCGGGCGCGGGATTCGGTGAGCATGCCCCGAGTGAAACCCGCCGAAGCTTCGGCCGTCCACGACGCTTCGCCTACGTCTCTTAGGCGGAAGCTCCCACCCCAGGTCAGCCTAGGGGCACGAAGGCCGAAAGCAGCAGCCAGGACACCACCGCTGAAGGCAGCAGCGAGTCGAGGCGGTCCATGATCCCGCCGTGGCCGGGCAGCAGCGTGCCCATGTCCTTGACGCCGAGGTCGCGCTTGATCAGCGACTCGACGAGGTCGCCGAGGGTCGCGGTCAGCACGATCGCGACACCGAAGAGCACGCCTTGCCAGACGTGGCCGTCCAGCAGCAGGCTGAGGGTCAGCGCCCCGGCCACGACGCCGCCGACCAGCGAACCGCCGAAACCTTCCCAGGTCTTCTTCGGGCTGATGGTGGGCGCCATCGGGTGCTTCCCGCCGAGGACGCCGGCGATGTAACCACCGGTGTCCGACGCGACAACGCCGATCAGGAACGTGAGGACGCGCCCGACGCCGTCCGAGGGCGGCACGAGCATCGCCGCGAAGGCGCCGAAGAGCGGCAGGTACGCGGCGGCGAAGACCGACGAGCTGATGTCGCGCAGGTAGCCCTTCGCGCCGCCGGGCAGACGCCACAGCAGGCAGGCGAGCACGGTGAGGACGAACGCGGTGAGCGCGCCTTCCCGGCCGAACGGCCAGGCCAGCCAGATCATCGTCTGCCCGCCGACGAGCACCGGGATCATCGCGACCCGGGTGTCGGCGACCCGGCGCAGCACCCCGGCGAACTCGAAGGTGCCGACCGCGATCGCGATCGCGATGATCCCGATGAACAGGAAGCGCACGGTGAGCAGGGAAACGATGATCGCGGCCCCGAGCAGCAGCCCCACGCCGATGGCCGCGGGCAGGTTCCGCCCGGCCTTGGAGCCCTTTTTGGCCTCGGGCGCCGGGGTCCCGACGGGCGTCTCCGCCGCGGCGGTCCCGGCGGCCGACAAGCGGCTGGCTTCACCGGTTCCCGAGGGCACCGAAGCCGCACCCGAGGTCTCGGGCACGACCGGCGTCTCGGCCGCGCTGCCGGTTCCCGGAGTCACCGGCACACCCGGCGTCTCGGCCGCTGGGCCGGTCCCCGGGAACTCCGGCGCGGCCGGGATGCCGGCGTCGGCCGGCCCCGGCGTCCCGGGAGCGGCCGCCGGTTCTTCTCCGGTGGCTTCCACCCGGTCCTCGCGTTCCTCGCTCACCTGTGCCATCAGACCTCGAGCAGCTCGGCTTCCTTGTGCTTGACCAGCTCGTCGACCTTGTGCGAGTAGGTGTCGGTGAGGTTCTGCAGTTCCTTCTCCGCGCGCACGACCTCGTCCTCGCCCGCTTCGCCGTCCTTGCCGATGCGGTCGAGCTCTTCCTTGGCCTTGCGGCGGATGCTGCGGATGGTCACCCGGGCGTCCTCGCCCTTGCTCTTGGCGACCTTCACCATCTCCTTGCGCCGCTCCTCGGTGAGCTGCGGGATGACGATCCGGATCACGTTGCCGTCGTTGCTCGGGTTGACCCCGAGGTCGGACTCGCGGATCGCCTTCTCGATGGCGTTCAGCTGCGTCTGGTCGTAGGGCTTGATCAGCGCCATCCGCGCCTCCGGCACGTTGACGCTGGCCAGCTGGTTCAGCGGGGTCGGCGCGCCGTAGTAGTCGACCACGATGCGCGAGAACATCGACGAGGTGGCCCGGCCGGTGCGCACCGACGTCAGGTCGTCCTTCGCGACGGACACCGCTTTTTCCATCTTCTCCTCGGCGTCGAGGAGGGTCTCGTCGATCACGGCTACTCCCGGTGTTGTGATGGTGTGGCGCTTGCTGATCCCAGCAGGTCTAGGCCGGCACCCCGTCGGCGGGGGTGCTGACCAACGTGCCGATTCTTTCACCACTCACCGCGCGGGCGATGTTCCCCTCGGTGAGCAGGTTGAACACGATGATCGGCATGTTGTTGTCCATGCAGAGGCTGAACGCCGTCGCGTCGGCGACCTTGAGGTCCCGCTCCAGCACCTCGCGGTGGGTGATCTCGCGGAACATCTCGGCGGTGGGGTCGCTCTTGGGGTCAGCGGTGTAGACGCCGTCGACGGCCTTGGCCATCAGCACGGCCTCGCAGCCCAGCTCGAGCGCCCGCTGCGCCGCCGCGGTGTCGGTGGAGAAGTACGGCATGCCGACCCCGGCGCCGAAGATCACGACGCGGCCCTTCTCCAGGTGCCGCTCGGCGCGGCGCGGGATGTAGGGCTCGGCGACCTGGCCCATCGTGATGGCGGTCTGCACGCGGGTGGGCAGACCCTCCTTCTCCAGGAAGTCCTGCAGCGCCAAGCAGTTCATCACGGTGCCCAGCATCGCCATGTAGTCGGCGCGGTCGCGGTCCATGCCGCGCACCGACAGCTCGGCGCCGCGGAAGTAGTTGCCGCCGCCGATCACGACCGCGACCTGGACACCGGTGCGGGCGACGTCGGCGATCTGCTGCGCGACCGAGTGGACGACATCCGGATCGACGCCGATGGAACCACCGCCGAACATTTCGCCGCCCAGCTTCAGCAGCACCCGCCGGTAGCCACCTTCGACCCGGTCACCCATCTACGTCGCCTCCTGTGTTGATCGCCGCCTCCGCGGGAGGGAGTGCGTCGGCGGGTGGCCCCTCGGCCCGTCTCCCCGCCTGGACCTGACAGTGCCCCGTCCCCGATGGACGGAGACGGGGCACTGGGGGTGAAACCTATACCCGGACCTGGCCTCAGGCCTGGCCGACCTCGAAGCGCGCGAACTTCGTGATCGTCACGCCCGCCGCGTCGAGCAGGGCCTTGACGGTCTTCTTGTTGTCCTTGACCGAAGGCTGCTCGAGCAGGACGTTGTCCTTGTAGTAAGCGTTGACCTTGCCCTCGATGATCTTCGTGAGGGCCTGCTCCGGCTTGCCCTCTTCACGAGCGGTCTTCTCCGCGATGGAGCGCTCGTTCTCGACGATCTCGGCGGGCACCTCGTCGCGGGTCAGGTACTTCGCGCGCAGCGCGGCGACCTGCATGGCGGCACCGCGGGCGGCCTCGACGTCGTCACCGGTGAACTCGACGAGCACACCGACGGCCGGCGGCAGGTCCGAGCCACGGCGGTGCAGGTAGCTGGTGGTCTGGCCCTCGAAGGACACGACGCGACGCAGCTCGAGCTTCTCGCCGATGCGGGCGGACATCTCCTGGACGACCTCGTTGACGGTCTTGCCCTCCAGCTCGGCGCCCTTGAGGGCGTCCACGTCGCTGGTCTTGAGGGTCTTCGCGACCTCGACGATCTTCGCGGCGAGCGCCTGGAAGTCGGCGTTCTTCGCGACGAAGTCGGTCTCGGAGTCGAGCTCGATCAGGACGCCGCCGTCGCCGGCGACCAGGCCCTCGGCCGTGGCGCGCTCGGCGCGCTTGCCGACGTCCTTGGCGCCCTTGATCCGGAGGAACTCGACGGCCTTGTCGAAGTCGCCGTCGTTCTCCTCCATCGCCTTCTTGCAGTCCATGAAGCCGGCGCCGGTCATCTCGCGCAGGCGCTTCACGTCAGCGGCGGTGTAGTTCGCCATTCTGCTAAATCCGTCCTTTTCAGGTACGTGAAATCTTGGGGGGTGCTACGCCCGTGCGGCCGGCGCGAAGCCGGCCGCACGGGCAGCGGTGCATCAGGAGGAGGCGGTGGCCTGCTCGGCGGGGGCCTCGGCCGGCGTCTCGACCGGAGCCTCGACGGCAGCGGCGGCCTCGGTCGCGTCGGCGGCGGCGGTCTCGGAGCCGGCGAGCAGCTCCTTCTCCCACTCGGCCAGCGGCTCGTCCGTGGCGACACCCGGCTCCGGCTTCGTGTCCGCGGAGGCACCGTTGCGGCTGGAGCGCTGCATGAGACCGGCGGCCGCGGCCTCGGCGACGACCTTGGTCAGCAGAGCGGCCGAGCGGATCGCGTCGTCGTTGCCCGGGATCGGGTAGTCGACCTCGTCCGGGTCGCAGTTGGTGTCCAGGATCGCGACGACCGGGATGTTCAGCTTCCGAGCCTCGCCGACGGCGATGTGCTCCTTCTTCGTGTCGACGATCCACACGATGCTCGGCACCTTGGCCATGTCGCGGATACCGCCGAGGGTCTTCTCGAGCTTGTCCTTCTCGCGGGTCAGCGTCAGGATCTCGCGCTTGGTGAGACCTTCGAAGCCGCCGGTCTGCTCGCGCGACTCGAGCTCCTTGAGGCGAAGGAGACGCTTGTGCACGGTCTGGAAGTTGGTCAGCATGCCGCCGAGCCAGCGCTGGTTCACGTAGGGCATGCCCACGCGGGAGGCTTCGGCCGCGATGGCTTCCTGAGCCTGCTTCTTGGTGCCGACGAACATGATCGTGCCACCGTGCGCGACGGTTTCCTTGATGAACTCGAAGGCGCGGTCGATGTAGGTCAGCGTCTGCTGCAGGTCGATGATGTAGATGCCATTGCGCTCGGTGAAGATGTAGCGCTTCATCTTCGGGTTCCACCGACGAGTCTGGTGCCCGAAGTGCACGCCGCTGTCGAGCAGCTGCTTCATGGTGACGACGGCCATTGCCGGAATCAACCTCTTCTGTGTCGTGCGCGTTCGCGGCGGTCCGCCGGTCACGCGCTACTCGGTTTTGTCGCTCGCGGCCGGGTGGCCGCTCGCCCTGGTGCCCGTGGCGGTGTCCGGACCCTGAGGAGTGAGGAACCCCAGGGACCGCCGGACATCGTGCGACTCGCCGGCCGAAATTCCGCCGGGGATCGCGCACGTGCACGCGAAGTCAGCCCACTCACGTGGACCGCGGAAAAGATTCTACCCCCTGCCACCAGCCCCTCCCCCACCGGCGGCCGCGGACGGACGGAGTTGTCCACATCGGGTCCGGTTGTCCACAGATTCAGCTTCCCCTCCCCGCGGCGGTCTCCGGTGCCGCAGGCTGGAGAGGTGAAGTTGATCAGCGGTTTCCGATGGTGGGTGGCGGGTCGTGATTTGGCCGTGATCGCCCTGGTCACGGTGGGTTTTACGGGGGTGTTCGGTGCTTGGACTTCAGAGCCTGCGGCGGTGGCGTGGTCGGCCGGATCGGGTGCGGCGGTCGGTGGTGGGGCCGCCCGATCGGGTGTGGTAGCGACGCTGGGGCTGGGGATACCTGCCGCCCAGACGGGCGACCTCGGACCGCCACCCGTGCCGCCACGAGCAGGCGACCTCAGGTCACCCGCGCCGCCACAGACAAGCGATCTCGAGTCCTCATCCGCGCCGCCACGAGCAGGCGACCTCAGGTCACCCGCGCCGCCACAGACAAGCGATCTCGAGCCCTCATCCGCGCCGCTACGGGCGGGCGACCTCGACCCACCACCTGCGCCGCCATGGGCGGGCAACGTCGGACCCCCACCGACACCGCCACCCCCAGCGGGCGATCTCGAGCCCTCACCCGCGCTGCCGCGGGCAGACTCGAAGCTGACTGCACCCGGCGAATCGGCAACGACCCTCCGGTCGGCCACGCCCGCAGCGGGTCCCCGCCCACCCGCACTCGAGCCCGCGGAGCCCGCACCAGCCGGCTCGGCATCTGGGCCCCGGGCAGCCACTCCGGAAGTCGCCGGATCGCCGTCGACCGAAGCCTGGGCCACCGCGCTCATGGCGAGCCCGGCCTGGCCGGCCTCCCGCACGTTCGCCGAACTCCAGCTCCCGGCCGGCGATCCGCGAGCGGTGCGGCAAGCGCGGCTGTCCTGGCCGTTGTCACCCGATCCGGGGGTCACGAAATACTTCGACGCCCCGGAAACGCCCTACGGCGCCGGGCACCGCGGCGTCGACCTGGCCGCCGTGCCCGCGCAGGAGGTGCTGGCCGCCGATGCCGGTGTTGTCGTCTTCGCCGGGCTCGTGGCCGGGCGGCCCGTGATCTCCGTCGACCACGACGGTGGCCTGCGCACCACCTACGAGCCCGTCGAGCCGAAGGTGGCCGTCGGGGATCAGGTCTACCGGGGGCAGGTGCTCGGGTCCGTCCTGGCCGGGCACCCCGGCTGCGCGATCGCCGCCTGCCTGCACTGGGGCGTGCGGCGCGGCGACGAGTACGTCGATCCCCTCGCCCTGACCGGTGAGGTGGGCGAGTTCCGGCTCAAGCCGTGGGGAGGTGGTCCGTGATCAGGAGCCGGTCTGCTCGACCAGCTTGGCGCGCAGCCGCATGACCGCCCGCGTGTGCAGCTGGCTGACCCGCGACTCCGTGACGCCGAGGACCTTGCCGATCTCGGCGAGGGTCAGGCTCTCGAAGTAGTAGAGGCTGACCACGATCTTGTCGCGCTCGGTCAGCTGCCCGATGGCCTGCGCGAGCTGGCGGCGGTTGTCCTGGTCGACGAGCACCGCGACCGGGTCGACGGCGTCGTCGTCGGGCAGCGTGTCGACCAGCGAGCCGCTGTCCTTGCCCGCGGCCACCAGGTCCTCCAGCGCGACAACGCTGGTGAGCTGCAGCTGACCGTAGAAGTCGCGCAGGTCGTCGAGGCCGATGCCGAGCTCGGCGGCGAGCTCCGCGTCGGTCGGCGTGCGGTTCAGGCGGGCGCCGAGGCGCTCCATCGCGCGCTCGGCCTCCTTGGCCTTGCTGCGGACGGCGCGCGGCACCCAGTCCTGCGAACGGAGGTCGTCGAGGATCGCGCCGCGAATGCGCTGCATCGCGTACGTCTCGAAGCGCAGGCCGCGCTCGGGGTCGAACTTCTCGATCGCGTCGACCAGCCCGAAGATGCCGGACTGCACGAGGTCGCCCACGTCGACGTGAGTCGGCAGGCCGGTACCGACCCGGCCCGCGACGTACTTGACCAGCGGGGCGTAGTGCAGCACGAGCCGATCGCGCGACGACTGGTCGGGGCTGTCGGCGAACTGCCGCCACAGCGCCGCGATCCCGGCGTCGACGTCGTAGGCGGCCCGCGTTTCCGCGGGCACGGCGGCGTCACCGCGAGTGGTCACTCCGGTGGCGTCGGTCACGTGCGGTCCTGCGGTCATTGCACAGTCGTTCTCGGCATGCGGCTCAGTGTCGTCTCCGTGCTCGTGCGGATGCGCGTGCGCCGCCGGGCCCGCTGGTGACGACCCCGGCGAGACTCCCCGGGCCGCCTCAGGCCCTGGGGTGCGCTCGGTCATGGATCGCTTTCAACCGGTCGACGGTCACATGAGTGTAGAGCTGCGTCGTGGCAAGCGTAGCGTGACCAAGCAGTTCCTGAACGCTCCTGAGATCGGCACCCCCCTCCAGCAGATGCGTCGCGGCCGAATGCCGCAGGCCGTGGGGCCCCATGTCGGCCGTTCCGGGCACCGCCGTGACGGCGTCGTGCACCACGCGCCGCACCGCACGCGGGTCGACACGTTTTCCCCGCACACCGAGGAAAAGCGCGGGTTCGACACCTTCACCGGCGGTTTCCGCGACGATCTTCGGCCGCCCGCCGGTGATCCAGTCGTCCAGCGCTTCCGCCGCCGGGACGCCGAACGGCACCACGCGTTCCTTGCCGCCCTTGCCGAGCACCGTCACGACACGACGGGAGAAATCGGCCTCGCCGACGTCCAACCCGCACAACTCGGACACGCGGATGCCGGTGGCATAGAGCAGCTCGACCATCGCGCGATCACGCAGCGCGACAGGATCACGTTGGGCCGCGCCGGCCGCCGACGCCCGCATGACCTCCCCCGCCTGTGCGGCACGCAGCACCCCCGGCAGGGTGCGGTGCGCCCGCGGGGCGGCGAGCCGCACGCCCGGGTCGGTCGCGAGGACGCCGGTGCGGTGCGCCCAGGCGGTGAACGTCCGCGCCGAGGCGGCGCGCCGCGCGAGCGTCGTCCGGCTCGCCCCGCCGGACTGCTGGGCGGCGAGCCACGCCCGCAGCCGGGCAAGGTCCAGTTCCGCGAGCCCACCGCCGCCGTCGACGACGAACCCCAGCAGCGACACCGCGTCGCCGATGTACGCCCGGACGGTGTGCGCCGACAGGCCCCGTTCCAGCCCGAGGTGCCGTTCGTAGGCCGTGACAACGGCCTGGACCGGCTCGGGCAGCCCGGCCCGGAGCGCGCGCAGGTCCGGGCGGCGGCCCCGGCCGGAGCGTGATGGCGACGGCATGGATGTCACGCTGCGCGAACAACCGCCCTCGGTCAAGGATCGCCACGCGGACCCACCGGACCGGCCGAACACTTTCGACGATTTCGCCCGGAATTCGTGGGGTTCACGCGCTTTCCCTCCGTCGTCGCCACCCCGCTTCCCCGCGGACGGCGAATCCGTCGATCTCCAGCGCGGGCAGCAACGCCCGTACTTTCCGCAGCGGGAGCCCGGATTCGGCCGCGATTTCGGAGTCTGACCGGTCTGCGCGCGCGGCGAGCGCCTCGTACGCCCGCAACGCCTCGGGGCCCAGCCGGTCGGTGGGCCGTTTCGGCCGCGCGGCCTGGTCCTCGGCGACGCCGAAGTGGCCCACGGCCTCGAGAACCTCGTCGACCGTCGAGACGAGCGTCGCCCGGGCGTCGCGGATCAGCTCGTGGCAGCCGACGGACATCCCGGACGAGATGGGCCCCGGCACCGCCATCACCACCTTGCCGAGGGCACCGGCGGTGCTCGCGGTGTTGCGGGCGCCGCTGCGGCGTCCGGCCTCGACGACCAAGGTGCCCTCGGTGAGCGCGGCGATGAGCCGGTTGCGGACGAGGAAGCGGTGCCGGGCCGGCGGCGTGCCGGGCGGGTACTCGCTGACGACCGCGCCGCCGTTGCGGACGATCCGGTTCAGCAGCCCGACGTGGCCCGCCGGATAACCCGCGTCGACGGCGCAGCCGAGCACCGCGACGGTGACCCCTTCGGCGGCGAGCGCACCGCGGTGGGCGGCGCCGTCGATGCCGTAGGCCGCACCCGAGAACACCGGGACGCCCCGGCTGGCCAGCCCGTACGACAACTCGGCGGCGTGGTGCTCGCCGTACTCGGTGGCCGCCCGCGCCCCGACCACGGCGACGGCGCGATCGGCGGCGGTGCCGAGCGCGACGTCGCCGGAGACCCAGAGCGCCAGCGGAGCGACGGCTTCGGTCACGCCGCGCCGGGCCGCGAGATCGAGGGCGAGCAGTGGCCAGGCGGGCCATTCGTCGTCCTCGGGAACGACCAGCCGGGCACCGGCCGCGGCGGCTCGCGCGAAGTCCTGGTCGACGAGGTCGTACCCGCGGCGCGCTTCGGTCGCCTTGAGCACTTCGGGCGGACAGTCGCCTCGGCGGACCCGGGCGGCCGCGTCGATCGGACCGAGATGGGCCACGAAGGCGACCAGTGCCGGGGCCGGGGGTTCGGCCACCCGCAGGAGATAGGCCCGGGCCCGGCGCAGCTCGTCGGGGCTCATGCTGGCCGCGGAAGGGGGTGGTTCGTCGGGACTCAGACCGTCGCGCGGAGCACAACCGGACTCGTCCGGATTCACGCTGCCGACCGCCGCGGGGCGCGACTCCTCCGGGCTCATGCCGCCACCCGCTCTCGGAAGGCGAGCGCCGAGCTGACCTGGTCGGTTCCAGGGCGTTTCTCGCCGTCCAGGTCGGCCAATGTCCATGCGATCCGCAAACACCTATCGGCTCCTCGGCCGCTCAAGGCTCCGCGTTCCATGGCGCGATCGAGCAGGGTTGTGGCTTCGTTGGCCAAGGCGAACTGGCGCCGCAGCGTCGGTCCGGGCACCTCCGAGTTGGATAGCCAGCCGTGCTCACGCCATCGGCGCGCCGCACGTCTACGAGCCTCGAGCACTCGTCCGCGGACGGCTTCCGACGATTCGGCCGCCCCGGTGTCGTGCGCGCTGATCGCGCTCAGCGGCCGTAACCGCACCCGCAGGTCGACGCGATCGAGCAGCGGTCCGGAGAGCCGGCCGAGGTAGCGACGCCGGGCCGTCGGCGAGCACACGCAGTCGGCGTCTTTCGGTGGCGCGCACGCACAGGGATTGCTGGCCAGCACGAGCTGGAACCGCGCCGGGTAGGTGATCGAGCCCTTGACCCGGGCGATGCGCACCTCGCCCTCTTCGAGCACGGTCCGCAGCGATTCGAGACACTGCGCGCCGAACTCGCAAACTTCGTCGAGAAACAACACGCCCCGGTGGGCCCGGCTGATCGCGCCCGGCGACGCGATTCCGCTGCCACCGCCGATCAGTGCCGCGATGGAGATCGAATAGTGCGGGGCTACGAACGGCGGCACCACGACCAACGGCGAGGCCTTCGACAACGAGCCGTCGACCGAATGGACCGCGGTGACCTCCAGCGACTCCTCCTGCGACAACCGGGGCAGCAGGCTGGGCAGCCGTTTCGCCAGCATCGTCTTGCCCACTCCGGGCGGCCCGGTGAGCAACAGGTGGTGCCCGCCCGCGGCAGCGACCTCCAGGGCCCAGCGAGCCTCGGGCTGGCCGACGACGTCGGCCAGGTCCGGTACCTCGGGTACCGGCGCCGGACCCGGCGGTTCCGGACGCGCCAAGTCGGCTTCGCCCCTGAGCCAGGCCACGAGATCGCGTAGGTGAAGGGCGCCTACGACGTCGATGCCGTCCACGAGCGCCCCTTCGGCGAGGGAGTCCGCCGGCACCACGGCTCGTTCGTAACCCGCCATGCGCGCGGCGAGCAAGCCGGGGAGGACTCCCCGGACCGCGCGGATCCGGCCGTCCAAGGCGAGTTCGCCCAGCAGCACCGTCCCGAGCAGCCGCGTCGCCGGGACAGCCCCTTGCGCGGCGAGGACAGCCACCGCGATGCCCAGGTCGTAGGCCGAGCCGACCTTCGGCAAGTTCGCGGGAGAGAGGCCCAGGGTCACCTTCCCGTCGGGCCAAGGCTGCCCGGAGTTGCGCACCGCCGAACGGACACGATCTTTCGCCTCGCGAAGTCCGGCGTCCGGGAGCCCGACGAGCGTGACGCGGCTCAACCCGCCACCCAGGTCGGCTTCGATCTCGATGATCCGGCCGTCGATGCCCAGGAGCGTCGCCGACCAGGCTTTGGCGATGGGCATCAGAACGCCGCCTCGATGTGCTGGAGGCGGGGGCGCGTGCCGGGCTCGGCGAGGATCGTCACGACGTCGTAGCGGACCGGGCACCAGCCGATCCGGAACTCGCGCAGCCAGCGCTGGGCGGCTCGGCGCACGCGGCCGGCCTTCTCTTCCGTGACGGTCTCCGACGGCAGGCCGAACTCGGTGCCGGTGCGGGTCTTGACCTCGCAGAACACGACGCGGGTGCGGTCGGTGAGGATGAGGTCGATCTCGCCTTCGCGGCAGCGCCAGTTGCGGCCGAGCAGGACGAGGCCGCGGTCCTGCAGGTGCCGGGCGGCGAGGTCTTCGCCCCACGCGCCCAGGTCGCGGCGGTGTCTTGCGAGCTGGTCGGTGCCCGTCATCGTGTTCGCCCCCTCGTCGGTGCGCCGGTCACCGGGGCGGTCCCGGCGATCACGGTGCGTGTGCGTTCGACGATGCCAGGGGGCGGGGCGGCGAAACCAGAGCGGGATCGCCGGACTGTGGACAACCGGGGGTATGTGGACAACCGGTCCACGGAACGCGGCGGAACGGCCCGAACTGTCGGCCCGCCGTGCTAGGGCGCTGAAAGATCACGCAAACGAACCGCGCCGGCTCGTCCAGGACGAACCGGCGCGGGTGAAAGACCAGCTCAGCCCGAGAACGGGCCGTCTTCGGGCAGCCGGAGGTCCGGCTTGTCGAGCTCCTCGACGTTGACGTCCTTGAACGTGATGACGCGGACGTGCTTGACGAAGCGGGCCGGGCGGTACATGTCCCAGACCCACGCGTCGGACATGCGGACCTCGAAGTACACCTCGCCGCCGCCGTCACGGACCTGGACGTCGACCGCGTTCGCCAGGTAGAACCGCCGCTCGGTCTCCACCACGTACGAGAACTGACTCACTATGTCGCGGTACTCGCGGTACAGCGAGAGCTCCATCTCGGTCTCGTACTTCTCGAGATCCTCTGCGCTCATGAAATCCGCGCCCCTCCTCGGGATCGTGCTGCTGCTCCGCCGGCGGAGCGTTCATTGTGACCCACACCCGCGGCCGGGGCATGCAGCGGCAGGCTGAGTTGTGGCTCGAGTGCCTCGTCGAGGACCGCGGCGAGCCCCGCGCCGGCGCCGGCTTCCATGGCCTTTTCCAGCGCCGCGTAGGTCAGCAGGACCGGCCGCGCGGGCCGCACGCCGTGCTTGATGGCCACCGTCGCGACGTTCGTGTACGACCAGCGGTGGACGTCGCTGGGGCCGTGCTCGCGCAGCGCCGCCAGGTGGTCGGACGTGCTGTAACCCTTGTGCACGTCGAAACCGTAGTGCGGGAGGTCGTCGTGGTGGCCCGCCATGATGCGGTCGCGCGTCACCTTCGCCAGCACCGACGCGGCCGCGATGCACGCCACCGAACGGTCGCCCTTGATCACCGCCGCGTTCGGGGCCGTGAGGCCCGGGACCCGGAAGCCATCGGTGAGGATGTAGCCCGGGGACACGCGCAGCGCCGTCGCGGCGCGCCGCATGCCTTCCAGGTTCATCACCCGGATGCCGTAGAGGTCGACCTCCGCGGTGGGGATGACGATCACGGAGTAGTCGACGGCCCGGGCGAGGACCACGTCGTAGACCCGGTCGCGCGCCTTGGCCGTCATCAGCTTGGAGTCCGTCAGCTCGGTCAGCTTCGCCGCGTCGCCCTGCTTGAGCACGCACGCCGCGACCACGAGTGGCCCCGCGCACGCCCCGGCGCCGGCTTCGTCCACACCGGCGACCGGGCCGAGGCCACGGCGGTCGAGGGCGCCCTGCAGACCCCAGAAGAGGTCGCCGCGCACCACGGCCCGCGGCGGCCGGATCGGCTCGGCCGCGGTGAGGGGAACGGGAAGAGTCAAGGCTGGATCACCCGTCTGCCGGCACGGATCGGGGTGGCTAGCGTTTCCGCCCGGCCGCCCGGCGTACTCCGGACTTGAGCTTGCGCCCGACGAAGAGCGCCGGCCAGGCCGCCGCGATGCCGGCCCCGAGCGGGACGCCGCTCTGCCACGCCGGCGCGCCGAGCGCCACCGGCTGGGCCGCTTCCTGCGGGTTGTGGTCGGTGATGCCACCCCACCGGCCCGGCGGCAGGACGATGATCCGCGCCTTGCCGATGATGTTGTCCACCGGGACCGCGCCGTTCACGCCGCCGCCGCCCTGGAACCGGGAGTCGTCGGAGTTGTTGCGGTTGTCGCCCATGACCCAGACCGTCCCCGCGGGGACCTTGACCGGTTCGAAGGTGTGCTCCGTCTGGTTGGACGGGTCTTCCCAGTGGACGTACGGCTCGTCGAGCCCCTTGCCGTCCACGACGACCCGGCCCTGCGTGTCGCAGCACTGGACGGTCTGGCCGCCGACCGCGATCACGCGCTTGACGAAGTCGCGCTCGTCCGGCGGGGCGAACCCGACCAGCGAGCCGAGACCACGCAGACCCTGGACGACGATGTTGCTCGACTCCTGCGGGGCGATCTCGTTGTTGACCCACGCCGGCGGACCCTTGAACACGATCACGTCACCCGGCGAGGGCTCGGTGAAGTCGTAGGTGACCCGGTCGACGAGGATCCGGTCACCGGTGCACCCGGGGCAACCGTGCAGGGTGGCCTCCATGGACCCCGAGGGGATCATGAAGACCTTCGCGAGGAACGTCTGGATCAAGATCGTGAGCACCAGGGCGATCACGAGCAGGATCGGCAGTTCCTTCCAGAACGACCGTTTCTTGGCGGGCTTGGCTCGCCGCCGTCGGGATCCCCCGCGCTCCTCGGAGCGGGACCGCCTGGGCTGGTCCTCCTCGGAGCGATCGGGGTCATCCTCAGGAGCGTTCTGGGACACGGGTTCGGCCA
Organism: Amycolatopsis sp. NPDC051371; assembly: GCF_040682155.1. Lineage (NCBI taxonomy): Bacteria > Bacillati > Actinomycetota > Actinomycetes > Pseudonocardiales > Pseudonocardiaceae > Amycolatopsis > Amycolatopsis sp. NPDC051371. The sequence continues at coordinate 45,996 of NZ_JBFBAG010000044.1, read as the reverse complement.
CGTCGTCAGGCTACCGGTAACCGGGTTGTGACTCAGTTAGCCGAGGCCGTCTCGCGGTTCTCGCGGCGCTCCTTGATCTTGGCCTTCTTGCCGCGCAGGTCGCGCAGGTAGTACAGCTTCGCGCGCCGCACGTCACCGCGCTTGTGGACCTCGACCTCGGCCACGTTCGGCGAGTGCACCGGGAAGGTGCGCTCCACGCCGACGCCGAAGGAGACCTTGCGAACGGTGAAGGTCTCCCGGATGCCGCCGCCCTGACGCCGGATCACGACGCCCTGGAAGACCTGGTTGCGCTCGCGGTTGCCCTCGATGACGCGGACGTGCACCTTGAGCGTGTCGCCCGGGCGGAAGGCCGGGATGTCGGAACGCAGTGACTGCTTGTCCAGCGCGTCCAGGGTGTTCATCGGTGGTCCGTCCTCGTCTTCGTATGGCTTGCGTACACGTCCCCGATGGCCGCACGGCGCGCAACGGTGAAGCTGCGGGCGACCCAAGGGGGCTGATGGCGGGCTCATGGACGACGAGGTCCACTCACGCCAACCTGTCAAGTATTACAGACCGGGTTCCGGCGGAAGCACCGGCCCCCTACGCCTGCTCGGGGTCCAAGCCCTCCAGGACCCCGCGATCGTGCTTGTCGAGGCTGCCTTCCGGCAGTGCCGCCAGGAGATCCGGGCGGCGGTGGGCGGTGCGTTCCAGGGCCTGGTCGCGCCGCCAGCGGTCGATCAGCGCGTGGTTGCCGGACCGCAGGACCTCGGGCACCGCCAAGTCCCGCCAGACCTCCGGACGGGTGTAGCTCGGCCCTTCGAGCAGGCCGTCGGAGAACGAGTCCTCGGCCGCGGACCGCGCGTTGCCCAGCACGCCGGGCAGCAGCCGGACGACGGCCTCGACGATGACGAGCACCGCCGCCTCGCCGCCGACCAGGACGTAGTCGCCGATCGACACCTCGTCGACCGGCATCCGGCGGGCGGCGTCGTCGACGACGCGCTGGTCGATGCCCTCGTACCGGCCGCACGCGAAGACCAGGTGCTTCTCCTCGGCGTAGGCGTGCGCGAGCTCCTGGGTGAACGGCCGCCCGGCCGGGGTCGGCACGACCAGCCGGGTCTCCGGACGGCAGACGTCGTCCAGCGCCGGGCCCCAGATCTGCGGTTTCATCACCATGCCGGGCCCGCCGCCGTACGGCGCGTCGTCGACCGCGCGGTGGACGTCGTGGGTCCAGTCCCGCAGGTCGTGCACGCCGACCTCGATCAGGCCGCGGTCGATCGCCCGGCCCAGCAGCGCGGCGCGCAGCGGGTCGAGGTACTCGGGGAAGATCGTGACGACGTCGATGCGCAAGCGGTCACCAGTTCCGGTACTCGGTGGCCTCGGCGTGCCACCGGACGTAGTGCTGCTGCCCGCCGTGCGACGGGATCGGCGTGCAACTGCCGCCCTCGCAGAGCGATTCGCCGGTCACGCGCTCGGCGTAGCAGGTGCCGTTGCCGCTGCGCTGGAACATCAGCGAAAAGTCGCCGTGGGTCGCGGCGTGCGCGGGCGGGGCGAGCACCGCGGCAGCCGCGATCTTCCCGGGCTTCATGCGTCCAGCAGGCCTTCCGGCGGGTCGAGCACGACCCGGCCGCCCGCGATGTCCACGGTGGGGACGATCGCGAGGACGAACGGCACCAGCACCTCGCGGCCCTCGACGTCGAGCTCCAGCAACTCGCCCGCGGGCGAGTGGACGACCTCGACGACCTTGCCCACGACCGTCCCGTCGAGCAGTTCGGCGCGGAGGCCGGCCAGCTCGTGGTCGTAGAACTCCTCGGGATCGCCGGTGGGCGGCAGCGTGTCGGTGTCGGCGAGTAGGAGGGCACCTCGCAGCGTCTCGGCGACGTCGCGGGTCAGGACCTCCTCGAAACGCACCAGCAGCCGCCCGCTGTGTTCGCGGGCGGCTGCGATGGTGAGGTCCCTCTTGCTGCCGTCACGCAGCTTCGTCGTGACGACAGCGCCGATCTTGAACCGCTGGTCGGGCGAGTCCGTGCGCACGTCCACCGCGAGCTCCCCGCGGATTCCGTGCGCCTTGGCGATGCGACCGACGACAACGTCCATGATGGGTTCCGAAACAGGTCTCAGCGGTCGGTGTCGACGACGTCCACGCGGACGCCGCGGCCACCGATGCCACCCATGACGGTGCGCAGGGCGGTCGCCGTGCGACCACCCCGGCCGATCACCTTGCCGAGGTCGTCGGGGTGCACGTGCACCTCGAGCGTCCGGCCACGGCGCGTGGTCAGCAGCTCGACCCGGACCTCGTCCGGGTTGTCGACGATTCCGCGCACCAGGTGCTCGAGGGAGTCAGCCAGAAAGCTCACTCGGCCTTCTCACCCTCGGTGGCTTCGGCCTTCTCGGCCTCGGCCTTCTTGGGGGCGGACTTCTTCTTCGGCGTGGTGGCCTCGGTGGAGGGCTCCTCGCCGGCCGCGGCCAGGGCCGCGTTGAACAGGTCCTGCTTGGACGGCTTCGGCTCGGCCACCTTCAGGGTGCCCTCGGCGCCCGGCAGGCCCTTGAACTTCTGCCAGTCACCGGTGATCTCGAGCAGGCGCTGGACCGGCTCGGTCGGCAGCGCGCCGACACCCAGCCAGTACTGGGCGCGCTCGGAGACGACCTCGATCAGGCTCGGCTCTTCCTTCGGGTGGTACTTGCCGATCGTCTCGATGGCCTTGCCGTCCCGGCGGGTGCGCGCGTCGGCGACGATGATGCGGTAGTACGGCGCACGGATCTTGCCGAGGCGCTGCAGCTTGATCTTGACGGCCACGGGTGTGGGTTCTCCTCGAATCTCTCTGGTGCTGGGCTGGGCGCACGCGGGCCGAGTGGGGACACGGTCGCGGGCACCCGAAGGTCAGGAGCTTTCGCACGGTGAGAGGGTCCGGCGGAAGCAGGCAATGTGCCATTCTGCCAGACGGCCCCGGCGCACCGGGAAAGAGGCTCAGAAAGAGGCCACTCCGAGCGCCCCGAGCAGGATGGTGAGCGCCGGCAGGAAGTTGTTCACCTGGTGCGCGACGATGCTCGCCGGCAGCCGCCCGGTGACGAGCCGCGCCAGTCCGATCGGCACCGCGATGACCAGCAGCAACGTGGTGCGCAGCGGCTCGAGGTGGCTGGCCGCGAACACCGCCGTGCACAGCAGGAACGCCGCGACGCGGCCCCAGCGCTCGCTGCGCCACTGCAGCTGTTCGGCGGCGCCCCAGAGCAGGCCGCGGTAGATGATCTCTTCGCAGATCGGCCCGAGCAGCCACAGGTAGACGAACATCACGATGGCCGCCGAGATCGACATCTTCCGGTCCTCGACCAGCGCGCTGATCGCCGACGTCGCGTTGGCGTTGCCGACCAGCTGCGTCCAGAGGTAGGCGCCGACGGTGGTGAAGACGAGCCCGACGCAGCCGAACCGGAAGCCGGTCTTCACGTCGGCCCAGCGCCACTCGAGCCGCAGGTCGATGACGGGCCCGTTGCCCCGCAGGTACGTGATCAGCACCGCGACGCCGGCCGCGATCATCGTCGGCAGCATGGTGCCGAGCAGCACGACCCGGATCGGCAGCGGGCCCGGACCGGTGTCGCCGACCAGCACCGACACGAACGCGGCCGAGGACAGCAGCACGGCTTCGACGAGCAGGAACGCCCCGAAGCCCCACCGGTGCCGCCGCTCGGGCGGCAGGAACACCGTCGCGGCGGGCTCTTCGGGCTCGGGGAACGGCGGCGCGTCGGAAGCCGGGTCCCCGGGCTGGGAAGTGGTCACGCCTTGCCCTCCGCGGTCGCTCGGCTCCTACGTCGAGCGTAGCGGCCGGAAAGTGATCACACAGTATCCGTCCGACTACTGTCCACGATCTTCGCAGCCGGTTCAGTGCGCGACGAACAGCAGGACCGCCGGCGGCAGGTTGTTGGCGGCGTGCGCGATCACCCCGGCGCTCACCCGGCCGGACAGGTGCCGGGCCAGGCCGATCGCGATGCCCTGGCCGAACAAGGCGATCGTGCGGGTCGGCTCGCCGTGCAGCTGGGCGAACACCAGCGAGGTGAGCAGGAGCACCACCCACGGCGGGACCCGATGGAACTGCAGCGCGTTCCACAGCGTGCCGCGGACCAGCAGCTCCTCCGTGATCGGCGCGCCGGCGATCACGATCACCGCGGCGAGCACCAGCCAGACGGTGTCGCCGTCGAAGGTGTCGGCGAGGTCGCTCAGTGGGCTGTCCGAGACGTCGTCGGCGCCGTAGACGGCGATCAGCACCAGGTTGAGGCCGTAGCCGACGACCAGCGCGAGCGCGCCGCAGGCGAGGCCGATCCGGACGTCGCGCCACGTCGGCTTGAGCCCGAAGTCGGCCCGCAGGCCCTCGCCCCAGCGCCACGAACCCACCGCCGGCCCGAGGCCGAGCAGCAGGTTGGGCACGAACGCCAGGAGCAGCAGCGGGCCGATGTCGTGCAGCTCGAGGGGGTCGAACTCGCCGACGTTGCGGTTGACCGCCGCGGCGATGACGAGGTTGATCAGGTAGTAGCCGGCGATGCCCGCGAAGAACGCCGCGAAGCACCAGTGCGCCCCCAGCACGCGCCGTGCGCCGTCGTCGTCCGTCACGGCCCCAACGCTAAAGTGCCGACCCCGCAAGGAAATCGGCGGGGGTCTACGCGAAGACGACGCCACCGAGCACGATGTGCTCCGGGTGCCGCAGGACACCCAGGTCCTCGCGCGGATCGCTCGCGTAGACGAGCAGGTCGGCGGGCGCGCCGTCGGCGATGCCCGGGTGACCGAGCCAGTCGCGCGCCGCCCAGGACGCGCTCGCCAGCGCCGCCTCGCGGGTCATGCCCGCGCGGTGCAGCGCCTCGATCTCGTCGACGAGCCGGCCGTGCTCGACCATGCCACCGGCATCGCTGCCGGCGAAGACGCGTACGCCCGCTTCGATGGCCGTGGCGACCATCTCGCCGACGCCGGCGTGCAGGGCCCGCATGTGGTCCGCGTACGCCGGGTACTTGCCGGCCTTGTCCGCGATACCCGGGAAGTTGTCGATGTTGATCAGCGTCGGGACCAGCGCGACGTCGTTGCGCGCCATTTCGGCGAGCTGATCGGCGCTCAGTCCGGTGCCGTGCTCGAGGCAGTCGATGCCGGCCGCGATCAGCCCGGGCAGCGCGGCTTCGCCGAACACGTGCGCGGTGACGCGGGCGCCGTGGTCGTGCGCGACCTTGACGGCTTCGGCCAGGACGTCGTCCGGCCACAGCGGCGCGAGGTCACCCGCGCCGCGGTCGATCCAGTCGCCGACCAGCTTGACCCAGCCGTCGCCGTCCTCGGCCTGCTCGGCGACCGCCTCGGGCAGCTGCGCCGGGTCGTCCAGCTCGACGCCGAGGCCGGGGACGTAGCGCTTGGCCAGCGCCAGATGGCGCCCGGCGCGGATGATCGTCGGCAGGTCGGCCCGCTCCTGCAGCGGCCGGACGTCGATCGGCAGGCCGCAGTCGCGGATCAGCAGCGTGCCCGCGGCCCGGTCGGCCAAGGCCTGCTCGGCAGCCTCTTCCAGCGAGACGGGCCCGCCGACGCCGATGCCGGGGTGGCAGTGCGCGTCGACCAGGCCGGGCACGAGGAAGACGTCCCGGCCCAGCGTCTCGGCGTCCGGCACCGGCTCGAACGAGATCCGGCCGCCGGTGATCCAGAGGTCCCGGGACTCGCCGCCGGGCAGGACCACCCCGGCGGCGTGGAGCGCGGTGCTCAATTGTCCTTGGGGTTCTTCGGCAGCTTGAACTTCGACGGGTCGAAGCCCGGGACGTCGTTCATGCCGCCCAGCTGCGAGAGGTCGGGCATGCCGCCCGGCATCTGCCCGCCCGGGGGCAGCATCGGCATGCCGCCGGGGAAGCCGCCGCGGACCTTGGGCTGCGTCGGGCCGCGGCCCTTCTTGCCCTTCTTGCCCTTGCGCGTCTTGGAGCCGCCCCCGCCGCCGAAGCCGAACCGGCCGGCCATCTGGGCCATCATCTTGCGAGCCTCGAAGAACCGGTTGACCAGGTCGTTGACCTCGCGGACGGAGACGCCGGAGCCGTTGGCGATGCGCAGCCGGCGCGATCCGTTGATCATCTTCGGGTTGTCGCGCTCGGCGGGCGTCATGCCGCGGATGATCGCCTGCAGCTTGTCCAGGTGCTTGTCGTCGACCTGGGCGAGCTGGTCCTTCATCTGGCCGGCGCCCGGGAGCATGCCGAGCAGGTTGCCGATCGGGCCCATCTTGCGGACCGCGAGCATCTGCTCGAGGAAGTCCTCCAGGGTGAGCTGGCCGCTCGACAGCTTCTCCGCGGCCTTCTCGGCCTGGTCCTGGTCGAAGGCCTGCTCGGCCTGCTCGATCAGGGTCAGCACGTCACCCATGCCGAGGATCCGCGACGCCATCCGGTCCGGGTGGAAGGTGTCGAAGTCCTCGAGCTTCTCGCCGTTGGAGGCGAAGAGGATCGGCTGGCCGGTGACCTCGCGGACGCTCAGCGCGGCACCACCGCGGGCGTCGCCGTCGAGCTTGGTGAGCACGACGCCGGAGAAGCCGACGCCGTCGCGGAACGCCTCCGCGGTGGTCACGGCGTCCTGGCCGATCATCGCGTCGACGACGAACAGCGTCTCGTCCGGCTGGACGGCGTCGCGGATGTCCGCGGCCTGCTTCATCAGCTCTTCGTCGACCCCCAGGCGGCCCGCGGTGTCGACCACGACGACGTCGTGCTGCGCGCGCTTGGCCTCGGCGATGGCCCGGCGGGCGACGTCGACCGGGTCGCCGACGCCGTTGCCCGGCTCGGGAGCGAACGTGACGACCCCGGCGCGCTCGCCGACGACCTGCAGCTGCGTGACGGCGTTCGGGCGCTGGAGGTCGCAGGCGACCAGCAGCGGCGCGTGGCCCTGCTTCTTCAGCCACAGCGCGAGCTTGCCCGCGAGCGTCGTCTTGCCGGCGCCCTGGAGGCCGGCGAGCATGATCACGGTCGGCGGGTTCTTCGCGAGGTTCAGCCGGCGCGTCTCGCCGCCGAGGATGCCGACGAGCTCCTCGTTGACGATCTTGATGACCTGCTGCGCGGGGTTGAGCGCCTGGGAGACCTCGGCGCCCTTCGCCCGCTCCTTGATCTTCGCGATGAAGGTCTTGACCACGCCGAGGGCGACGTCGGCCTCCAGCAGCGCGATGCGGATCTCGCGCGCGGTGGCGTCGATGTCGGCGTCGGACAGCTTGCCCTTGCGCGTGAGCGTCTGCAGGGCGGCGGTGAGCCGATCGGACAGGGTGTCGAACACGGGTGTGCACGCTCCAGCTGGGTCGAGAGTGGCGCGCCGGACGAGGCCGGCCCTCCCGAGGGTAGTCGCTCCGGCTCGCCCGCCTCACGGGTACGCGCAGGTCGCGCACGCAATTAGTACACAGAGGTGTATTACTTCGCGCGCGACACTGAGGTAAAGATGGCTTTAAGTGCGGATATTCGCTAGCCAGCGCCGCCGGATTCGGTAAACATACGTGTATGACTTCCGCGACCAGACCCCGGCCGTCGCTCGCCGAACCGGCCGCCGACACCGACGAACCGGTCCCCTTCCGGCGGATCGCCGGCCTGTTCCGCCCGCACCGCGGGCCGCTCGGCGCGCTGTTCGCTCTGATCGTGCTCCAGGCCGGCCTCGGCGTCGTCTCGCCCTTCCTGCTGCGCGAGATCCTCGACGACGCGCTCCCGCACCGCGACACGCTCCTGATCAGCGTCCTGGCCGCGGGGATGATCGCCTGCGCGGTCGGCAGCGGCTCCCTCGGCGTCGCCACGACCGGGCTGTCCAACACCATCGGCCAGCGGGTGATGAACGAGCTGCGCGTCACCGTCTACGGCCACCTGCAGCGGATGTCCCTGGGCTTCTTCACCCGGACGAAGAGCGGGGAAGTGCTCTCGCGGGTGTTCAACGACATCGGCGGCGTCGACAACGTCATCACCACGACCGCCGGGTCGATGGTGCAGAACGCGACCACGACGATCGCCATCACCGTGGCGCTGTTCGCGCTCGACTGGCAGCTCGCGGCCCTCTCGCTGATCGTCGTCCCGCTGTTCCTGCTGTTCACGCTCCGGCTGGGCAAGAAGCGGCGGACGCTGGCGCGCGGCCGGACCCGGCGGATGGCCCGGCTGACGACGATGGTCGAGGAGTCCCTGTCGGTCACCGGCGTGCTGCTCGCCAAGACGATGGGCAACGAACGGGCGATGCGCGAGAGGTTCGGCGCCGAGTCGCGGGAGATCGCGTCGCTGGAACGCGCGGCGGCGCTGGCCGGGCGCTGGCAGCTCGCTTCGCGGGCGATGAGCCTGACCGTGATCCCGGCGCTGGTCTACTGGATCGCCGGGCTGGCGCTGGCGGGCGGGGCGTCCCCGATCTCGCTCGGCACGGTCGTGGCGTTCACCAGCATGCTCAACCGGCTGGTCGCGCCGGCGAGCGCGATGCAGACGATCGGGCAGAACGTGGCGACGTCGAAGGCGCTGTTCGGGCGGATCTTCGAGGTACTGGACCTGCCGGTGGAGATCAGCGACAAGCCGGGCGCGGGCACGCTGGAGGTGCGCCGCGGCGACGTCTCGATGCGCGGGGTCTCCTTCAGGTACGACGACGAAGGCCCGCTGACACTGCACGACATCGACCTCGACGTCCCGGCCGGGACCACGACGGCGCTGGTCGGCTCGACCGGCTCCGGCAAGACGACGCTCGCGTACCTGGTGGCGCGGCTGTACGAGGTGAGCGACGGGTCCGTGGAGATCGACGGCACCGACATCCGCGACGTCACCCTGGCATCGCTCGCGGCGGGCGTCGGGATGGTGTCGCAGGAGACCTACCTCTTCCACGACACCGTCCGGGAGAACCTGCGCTTCGCGAAGCCGGACGCGACCGACGAGGAGATCGAGGCGGCCGCGAAGGCCGCGCACATCCACGACACCCTGGCCGGGCTGCCCGAGGGGTACGACACCGTCGTCGGCCAGCGCGGCTACCGCTTCTCCGGCGGCGAGAAGCAGCGGATGGCGATCGCGCGGATCCTGCTGCGCAACCCGCCGGTGCTCATCCTCGACGAGGCGACCAGCGCGCTCGACACCCGCACGGAACGCTCGGTGCAGGCCGAGCTCGACCGGCTCGCCGCGGGCCGCACGACGCTGACGATCGCGCACCGGTTGTCCACTGTGGAGCACGCCGACCAGATCGTGGTGCTGCACGAGGGCCGGATCGTCGAACGCGGGACGCACGAGGAGCTGCTGGCGCGCGACGGGCGTTATGCCCGGCTGGTCCGGGGAACCGCCTAACCTGGGGGCATGCAGCCCGAACCCGACGTCGCCGCGCCCGTCAGCGCGGATCCCGAGCTGGCCGACCTGGCGTGGCGGGTGCGCGAAGGCGTCGGGCGGCTGAACTGGCGGATGCGCGCGGAGCGGGACCTGAACGGCCCGGGCCCGGCGGTGCTGGCGGTGCTGAGCCGCCTCTACCGGGCGGGCACGCACACGCCGACCGAGCTGGCCGAGGCCGAGCGGCTGCAGCCGCAGTCGCTGACCCGGATCCTCGCGTGGGTGACCGAGCGCGAGCTGGTGACGCGCTCGCCGGATCCGCAGGACGGGCGCCGTTCGCTGGTGAGCATCACGCCGGCGGGTCTGGCGGTGCTGCGCGAGTACAGCGTCCGCCGGGAGCGCTGGCTGGCCGGCGCCATCGAGACGACGTTGTCGCCGACCGAACGACAGCTGCTGAAACTGGCTTCGGAGCTGATGCTCCGGGTCGCGGACGCCTGAAAGCCGCCGTGGAGACCCCTCGATCCCTCCACGGCGGCTTTCAAGACACCCCCATCGTTCGCGCCGCCTCCCCGCGGTGCGACACGGGTTCCGGGCACGGACCGCTCCTCCGTCGGCCCGCCCCGGAACCCAGGTCCCCAGACGGCTCACCTCCCCAGGGGCCGTCCGGTTCCCTCCCCCCTCGCCGGCGATCCGGTATCCGCCGGCAGAACGAAGTTTGCCGCGCCGGAGCACCCGGGCAGCAGTGGGAGAACCCTCAATTACCCGTGGGTAGTAATACTCAAGGCGTCTTCGTGCGCGTCGCGGCCCGCTTCGCCGTCGTACGCGCCTTCGCCGCCCTCGACGCGGCGGCCTTCGCCTTCGCGACGGCCGCGTTGCGCGAGTCCTCGGCTTCGGACGCCGTCTCCTGCAGAGCCGCCAGCAGCCGCGTGACGCCCTCCGCCTGCGCCGCGGCCGTCGGCTGGACGACCTCGGCGCCGTCGATCTTCGCCTGGACCAACGCCTGGAAGGCCTCGCGGTAACGGTCGGGGTAGCGGCCGGGGTCGAACTCGCCGGTCAGCTCCTCGACGAGGTTCACCGCGCGCCGCAGCTCGCCGGGCCGGATGTCGATGTCGGCGTGCCGGAACGGGAAGTCGGGCGTGCGCACCTCGTCCGGCCACCGCATCGTCTCCAGCACGATCACCTGGTCGCGCACGCGCAGCGCGCCGAGCGTCTCGCGGCGGCGCAGCGCGACCGTGACCAGAGCGGTCCGTCCGGACTGCTGCAGCGCCTCGCTGAACAGCACGTACGGCTTCGTGCCCGCCGGCTCCGGCTCGAGGTAGTAGCTCTTCGCGAACCAGATCGGGTCGACGTCGGCGATGGGCGCGAAGCCGCGGATGGCGATCGTGCGGCCGGGCATCGGGAGGGACGCGAGCTCGTGGTCCGACAGCAGCACGACGTCGCCGCCGGGCACGACGTACCCGCGGACCATCTGCTCGGGCGGCACCTCGGCGCCGTCGACCTCGCACACCCGCTTCACCCGGACGCGGCCACCGTCGGCCTCGTGCACCTGGTGCAGCGGGATCTCGCGGTCCTCGGTGGCGCTGTACGCCTTCACCGGAATGGCGTAACTGCCGAACCCGATCGTGCCCATCCACATCGCGCGCATGCGAGCCACCTCCGCAGCTCCAGGCTAGACAGGCGGCCGCGCGCCCCGACAGCTACAAACGGGTGTCAGGCGCGACGGATTCGCTCACACATTCGAACGACGGCGTGACCTCGTCGAGCGCTTCGGCGGCGCAGCGAGCGGCGATGGCCGCCTCGCGGAGCACCTCGGTGACGACCTCGACGTCCAGCGGCGGGGCGGCGGCGAGCGCGTTCGCACCGCCTTCGACGCGGGCGGCGAGGCCGGCCAGCGCGTGGGAGATGGCTTCCTGACCCGCGACCAGGTGCGCGACGACATCGGTCAGCTCAGTGGTCGTGGCGCCCGGGCCGCCGCAGCGCAGGCTCGCGGCGAGCTCTTCGGCGCAGGAGCGCAGGTGGGTGGCGACGACGGTCGGCGGCAGCGTCAGGTCTTGCATCGCTCACCCCCTCCGGCCGGTCAGATCAGCCATCGTGCCACCGCACAGGCCGTCATCGGAGGCGACACACCGCGGCCCGTTTATTTGACCGATCGTTCTCGATACGAGTAGGGTTTCGATCATGTCCCGGGTCAAGGAGTTCGACGTCGACGAAGCCTGCGACGTCGCACTCGCGCTCTTCCGGCGTCAGGGCTACGAAGCGACGTCGGTCAGCGACCTCGTCACGCACCTCGGCGTCGCCAAGGCGAGCCTGTATGCGACCTTCGGCACGAAGCACGACTTCTACGTGACGGCGTTGAAGCGCTACGCCGAGCGGACCGACACGCGGGTCATGTCCGAGCTGGCGAAACCGGGCTCGGGCGTGACCGCGGTACGGCAGCTGCTCGACGGTTATGTCGCGGACATCCTGGGAGAAGACGGGCCCATCGGCTGCTTCGTCGTCAACGCGGCGATCGAGCTGCTCCCCCGCGATCCGGCGGTCGCCCGGATCGTGGAGCGCAGCTGGGACACCCTCGAAGTCGCACTGACGATGGCGCTCGAACGCGCCAAGACCCAGGACGAACTCCCCGAGGGCAGCGACCCGGCGACACTGGCGCGATTCCTGCTCACCGTGCTCCAAGGGCTGCGCGTCCTGGGCAAGGGCACGGACGCCGCGAGCCGGCTCGACGCAGCCGTCTCGCAGGCGATGCGCGTACTCATTCGAGAATGACCGGACCAGAAAGAAGGATGACATGGGGGCACGGTTCGAAGGCAAGATCGTCCTGGTGACCGGCGGTGGCTCGGGCATCGGGCTGACGACGGCGAAGGCGTTCGCCGCCGAGGGCGCGACGGTCGTCGTCGCGGGCCGGGACGAGCAGCGGCTCGCGTCCGCGGTGAAGGAAATCGGCGACGCGGCGAGCGCGGTGACCGTGGACATCACCGACTCGGCGGACGTGGCGCGGATGGTCTCCACCGTCGTCGAGCGGCACGGAGGGCTGCACGTCGCGGTCAACAATGCGGGCGTCCTCGGGTCGCCGGCGCCGGTGGCGGACCTCGACGAGGACGACTTCGGCGCGGTGATCGGCACGAACCTCACCGGCACCTGGCTGTGCCTGAAGCACGAGGTCGCGCACATGCGGGCGCACGGCGGCGGCGCGATCGTCACCATCGCGTCGAACATCGGCGCGCACGGGCGGCTACCGAACATGGCGGCCTACGGGGCGTCGAAGGCCGCCGTAAGCGCGCTGAGCCGCACGGCGGCGCGCGACCACATCGCCGACGGCGTCCGCATCAACGCGGTCAGCCCGGGGGCGACCGACACGGACATGTCGCTGCGGCCCGGCGAGACGGACGCGGACCGCGCCGCGCGGCTGAAGGACGCGATCCCGCTGGGCCGGGTGGGGGCCACCGCCGAGGTGGCCGCCGCGGTGCTGTGGCTGGCTTCGGACGAAGCGGCCTTCACCGTGGGGCACGACCTGGTGGTCGACGGCGGCGCGACCGCCTGAGCGGCCCCACCCGGGCCCGCGGGTACTGGGGGTCGGCCGGAGGTGCTCCGGCGGGAGTTCACGACTCACGGTTGCGCATGGTGACGTTTCCCCTCTCCTGCTGGACGGACCGGGTGTTCGGTGAGGTCAGGACTCGCGGTTGCGCACGGCGCGTCTCCTTCCGGACGTCGTGACGGGTGGGTGTGGGTTCAGGACTCGCGGTTGCGCACGGCACGTCTCCTTCCAGACGTCGTGACGGGCGGGGGCGGGCTTCAGGACTCGCGGTTGCGCACAGGGCTCTCCTCCCGGACGTGGTGGCAGGCAGGCGCTGGTTCAGGACTCGCGGTTGCGCACGGGGCTCTCCTCTCGCACGTAGTTGCAGGCAGGCCTGGGTTCAGGACTCGCGATTGCGCACGGCACGTCTCCTCTCGGGCGCTCCAGCAGGGCTTCGGCGGCTCAGGACTCGCGGTTGCGCATGACGGCCTCCCTCCGGCGTCGGCGCCGACATCGGCCGGGGCGTCAGGACTCGCGGTTGCGCATGGCGACCTCCCTTCGCTGCTCCGAACGTGTGGCAATCGTCGATCGAGGTCGCCCGATGTGGTGAAGTGGACGCGGATCGTCGGATCACCCAGGGGAGTTGCACCCGCCTTGAGTATGGACGGCGCCCGTCCGGCCGAACCCCGCGTGGGCCGGATCCGTGGGGCGCTTTTCCCTGCTCACTGGACCCTCTGGCGGCAGCGCGGGTCGCTGATCTTCTACTGTTTCCTCGTCGAGTCCGTGGCGCTCGCGGCCACCGTCTGGACCGCCTCCGCCGTACCCGTCCACGGGTGGGATCTCGTCGTCTTCGGTGTCCTCGCCGTCCTCGGCGTGCTGCAGGCGGAGCTCGGCCGGCAGATCGAGCGCGTCCGGCGGCTGGTGTCCGACACCCCGCACATCAACCTGACATCGGTCTGGACGTTCGCCGGCGTGCTGCTCCTGCCGCCCGCGCTCGTCACGGCCCTGATCGCCGTCCTCTACCTGCACCTGGCGACGCGCAGCCTCGCGCGGATGAAGCGCGTCCCGCCGTTCCGGACCACGCTGAACGCGACACTGGTCGTCATCACCTGCTACTCGGCCGAGTTCGTGCTCGCCCGGCTCGGCGTCGGTGACATGTACGCGGCGCTGACGTCGGGCTGGCGCGGCGTCACGGCCATCGCGCTCGCCGCGGTGACGTACTTCCTGGTCGCGGCGATCACGATCGTCCCGGCGCTGACGATCACCAAGCGCACGATCAAGGCGTTCTTCGGCGGTCTCGGCGACAACCTCCTCGAGGTCGCGACGCTCTGCCTGGGCCTGCTCACGGCGTTGACGCTGGCGACGCTCCCCGCGCTCGCCGTCGCGATCGTGCCGCCGCTGCTGGTGCTGCACCGGGCGGTGCTGATCAAGCAGCTGGAGATCGCCGCGACGACCGACGAGAAGACGGGCCTGTTCAACACGACCGGGTGGCACCTGCTCGCTTCCCGCGAACTGGCCCGTGCCCAGCGCAGCTCGCGAAGCACGTTCGGCGTGCTGATGATCGACCTGGACTACTTCAAGCTGATCAACGACGAGCACGGTCACCTGGCGGGTGACACGGTGCTGCGCGCGGTCGCGGCGACGATCAAGAGCGCGGTCCGCGACTACGACTCGGTCGGCCGCTTCGGCGGCGAAGAGTTCGTGGTCCTGCTGCCGGACATCGGCCCGGCGGCGGTGCTCGCGGTGGCCGAGCGCGTCCGGTCGGCGATCGAAAGCCTCAAGGTCGAGTACGAGGACGGCAGTCGCATCCGCGTCGTCGACGCCCTCTCCGCGTCGATCGGTGTGGCGACGTACCCGGACGGCGGCACGGCCGTCGAGCGCCTGCTGCAGGCCGCGGACAAGGCCCTGTACCGGGCCAAGGACGCGGGCCGCAACCGGGTCGTCGACGGCACCGCCACCGCCTGACCCACTCCCCTGCTTCACCGCTCTGACCAGGCGACTTGTCGTTTTTGCTTGAGCGAGCTAGATTTTGCTCATGCGAGCAAGAACGTTCACCGAGTCCGGCCGGCGGGCCCAGATCGTGCGGGCGGCGATCGAAGTGATCGCCGAGGAGGGCTTCGCGAAGGCGTCGTTCAGCCGGATCGCGAAGCAGGCGGGCCTGTCGAGCACCGGCATGATCAGCTACCACTTCGCGGGCAAGGACGACCTGCTCGCGGCGTGCGTCACGGAGATCGAAGAGATCACCGGGGCGTTCATGCAGCCGCGCATCGACGCCGCCGTCGGGCACGTCGCGCAGCTGCGCGCCTTCGTCGAAGCGAACGTCGAACTCGTCGGCGAGCACCCGGCCGAAGTCCGCGCGCTGATCGACCTGGTGAAGAACGCCGGCTCGCAGAGCGCCGGCGTCAACGGACGGCTCGCGTTGTTCGAAGAGCACTTCCGCACCGGGCACGCGGCGGGCGCGTTCGGCCCGCTCGACGCCCGGATCACGGCGCTCGCCCTCACCTCGGGCCTCGACGCCGTCGTCGCCACGGCGGCCGCGGCCGGGCTGCAACCCACCGAGCTCACGCGCATCGGCCGCGAACTCGCCGACCTCTACGTGCGGGCGACCGCACCCGAATCCACTGGGGAACCCGAATGATGATCGACGAAAAACCCGCACCCGACGCCGGCCTGCGCCGGGTGGTCCGCGCGAACGTGCTGAACGTCGTGTTCGAAGTGATCGTGCCGATGGCGCTGTTCTACGGCCTGCGCATCGCCGGCGTGAGCCAGTGGTGGGCGCTGATGGCCGGCGTCCTGGTGGCCGCGCCGTACGTGCTGTGGACCGTCGCCCGCAACCGCAAGATCGACCTCGTCGCCCTGGTCACGCTGAGCGTCCTGGTGCTGTCGGTCGTCCTCGGCCTGCTCTCGGACGACCCGCGCACGCTGGCGATCCGCGAGGGGTGGACCGCCGCGCTGGGCGGCCTGTTCGGCGCGTGGATGCTGATCACGGTGTTCATCGGCCGCCCGGCGCAGCTGACGCTGGGCCGCACGATCGCCGAGGTCAAGCGCGGTGCCGAGGGCGCGGCCGCGTGGGCGTCCCGCTGGGACACCGACGCCCGCTTCCGCCGCGGCCTGCGCATCAACACGGCCGCGTGGGGTGGCGTGCTGGTCGTCAGCGCCGTGGCACACATCGTGCTCGTCTACACCCTGCCGATCGACCTCATCTCCCTGGTCACCACCGTGCAGTGGTTCGCCATGCTGGCCGCGCTGATCGTCTGGCACGTCTGGTACCTCCGCAAGGAAAACCTCGATGCCTGACGTCCTGGTCGCGGGCGCCGGCCCCACGGGCCTGCTGACCGCGTTCGAGCTGGAGCGCGCCGGGCTCGACGTGCTGGTCCTGGAACGCGACGCCCGACCGGCCACGCAATCGAAGGCCCTCGGCCTGCAGCCCCGCTCGGTCGAGGTGCTGGCCGACCGCGGCCTGCTCGCCGCCATCGAGCCCCACGTGCAGGCCAAGCTGCCCGGCGGCCACTTCTCGGGCCTCCCGATCGACTACACCGACCTGCCGACGCGCTTCCCGTACCAGCTCGGCGTGGAGCAGGCCCACGTCGCGGCGGCGATCGAGGCGCGGCTGCGCACTCCGGTGCTCCGTGACGCGGCCGTCACCGCCGTGGTGCAGGACGACGAGGGTGTCACCGTCACGGCGGGCGGGCGCGACCACCGGGCCGGCTGGCTCGTCGCCGCCGACGGCGGGCACAGCACGGTGCGCACGCTGCTGGGCGCCGCGTTTCCGGGCAGCTCGGCGCGGATCTCACTGGTCGTCGCCGACCTCACCCTTTCCGCCAAGCCCCCTGGCCTGGCGGACGCCTGGCAGCTGCCGTCTTCGGCGTCGGGGTACCTGCTGCCGCTGTCCGGTGGCCGCTTCCGCACCATCGTCTTCGGCGAGGAACAGCAACGGCTCGGCCGCGACGAGCCGGTCGGCGCCGACGAACTGCAGCGCGCGCTGACCACCGCCCACGGACCGGGCATCGAGGTGGGCGAGGTCCTCTGGGCGTCGCGCTTCGGCGACGCGTCCCGGCAGCTGGAGCACTACCGCCACGGCCGGGTGCTGTTCGCCGGCGACGCCGCGCACGTCCACCTCCCGGTCGGCGGCCAGGGGCTCAACCTGGGCCTGCAGGACGCGGTGAACCTCGGCTGGAAGCTGGCCGCGACGGTCCGCGGCACCGCACCGGACGGCCTGCTCGACAGCTACCACGACGAGCGCCACCCGATCGCCGCCCGCGTGCTGGTCAGCACCCGCGCCCAGGCGGTGCTCGGCGTGCCCGACCCGGACGCGGCGGCCGTGCGGGAGGTCGTCACGGGGTTGCTGGCCGTCCCCGAGGCCCGCCGCGCCCTCGCTTCGGAGCTTTCGGGAATCGGAGTGACCTACCCCGGGATCACCGGTCGCGCCGAAGTTCCGGCCGCACCCGACGGCCGCGCCGTGCTGGTCGGCACGGCGCTTCCGGCGGGGTGGGACGACCGGGTCGAGACGCGATCCGGGACCGAGCCGCGGCTCGTCCGGCCCGATGGCTACGTGGTGTGGTCCGGCGGCCCGGGCTTGGCGGACGCACTGCACCGCTGGCTCGGTCAGCCTGCGGCCGCCGCGCTGCGCCGATGAAGCTTGCCTGAGCCGGGCGGTGGCCCGGCTCAGGCAAGCCCGCTCACGAAGCCGCGGCCAGGATCGCCTGCTCCACCTCTCGCCGCCAGCCCGGCTCGATGCGGCCGCCGCGGGGTGTCACCGCGAACGAGTCCACCACCGCCCCGCCCAAGGTCGAGACCTTCGCCCAGCGGACCTCCGCGTCACACCGGCGCAGCGCGCCCGCGACCCGGAACAGCAGGCCGATCCGGTCGGCGGCGCGCAGCTCGAGGACCACCGTGTCGGGGCCGCTCGTCTCGTCGTCGAACCAGAGGACCTTGGGCGCGACCGGGGCCGCGTCCGGCGAGCCGTAGTCGCGTTCCTTCGCCGCCAGGCGCTGGGTGAGCGGGAGGGTGCCGGCGACCGCGCGGGCGAACTGCTCGCGCAGCAACGTCGCGTCCGGCAGGGAGCCGAACTTCGGGGACGCCGTGAAGACGCCGGCGCGTCCGCCGTCGTGGCCGCGCAGGACGGCCGAGTGCACTTCGAGGGAGTTCAGCGCCAGCACACCCGCCGCCGGCGCCAGGAGCTCCGCGCGGGCCGGCACGGCCAGCAGCACCGTGACGACCTTGCCGTGCGCGCTGATCCGGATCTCGCCGGTGCCCGAAGCCACGGCCTGGGCGACGAGCTCGCGCTGCTCGCTGTCCATCGGCTCGGGTGCGGTGAACCCCTTGCCGTGCAACACTTCTTCGCAGCCCGTGAGGAGCTCGGCGAGCAGCCGCGCCTTCCAGTCCGTCCACACGCCGGGGCCGGTGGCCAGCGAGTCGGCCTGGGTGAGCGCGTGCAGCAGCTCGACCAGGACGATGTCGCTGTCCAGGGTCTTCACCACGCGCGCGACCGTCTCCGGCTCGCTGATGTCGCGGCGCGTCGCGGTGTGCGGCAGCAGGAGGTGGTGGCGGACCATCGCCGACACCGTCGCCGCGTCCGCCGGGCTCAGCCCGAGCCGCGTCGCGACCTGGGCGGAGATCTTGGCACCGAGCTCCGAATGGTCGACGTCGCGGCCCTTGCCGATGTCGTGCAGCAGCGCGCCGATCAGCAGCAGGTCCGGTCGCGAGACCGTGGTGGTCAGCTTGGCCGCCTCGACGCAGGTGCGCACGAGGTGCCGGTCGACCGTCCACTGGTGCACCGGCGAGCGCGGCGGCAGGTCGCGGACCGCGCCCCACTCGGGGAACAACCGGGCCCACAGGCCGGTCCGGTCGAGCGACTCGACGGCGTCGACCAGCCCCTCCCCCGCGCCCAGCAACTCGACCAGGGCGTTCAACGCCTCGGGCGGCCACGGCGCCCGCAGCTCGGGCGCCGATTCCGCCAGTGCCTTGAGCGTGCCGAGCGCGATGGGCTTGCCCGTGCGCGCCGACGCGGCGGCGACCCGGAGCAGCAGCGCCGGGTCCTTCGCCGGGACGGCGTCGCGGGCCAGCGCGACCTCGTTCCCGTGCAGCACGACGCCTTCGGCGAGCGGGGTCCGCGCCGGACGCCGTCCGAACCGGGGTTTCGGCGGCTCCACAGTGGACCGGAGGGCGACGTCCAGCGCGTACGCGATCGTGCGGCCCGCGCCGGAAAGTTTGCGGGCCAAGGTGAAACGGTCGCCGAAGCCGAGTTCGGCGGCCACCAGCTCGGCCTCCGGCGCGGACAGGACGTCCCGTTCGCGCCGGATTTCGCGTCGCAGCTCGGTGCGGACGTCGAGCAGGAGCTCCTTGGCTTCAAGGAGTTCCTCGCCGGGCCGCGCAATGAGCTGAGCGGCGGCCAGAGCTTCCAGGACGGCGAAGTCCCGCAGCCCGCCCCGCCCGTGCTTGAGGTCGGGTTCGGCGGACTGCGCGATCTCGCCGCTGCGGGCCCAGCGCTGCCGGACCGACGCCGTCATGTCCGGGATCTGCTTGCGGGCGGTGCGGCGCCACTGGTCGCGCGCCGCGGAAACCAGCCGGCCGGTCAGCTCGGCGTCCCCGGACAGGTGCCGGGCGTCGAGCAGGCCCATGGCCGTACGAAGGTCCTCCGAAGCGACCTTCAACGCTTCGCCGGGCGTGCGGACCGAGTGGTCCAGCCCGACTTTCGCGTCCCACAAGGGATACCAGAGCGCGTCGGCGATCTCGGCGACGCCGCTGGTGCCGTTGTGCACCAGCAGCAGGTCGAGATCGGAGAACGGCACCAGCTCCCGGCGGCCGAGCCCGCCCACGGCGACCAGCGCGACACCCGGTTCCGCGGTGTCGACGCCGGCCGCCGAGGCTCCCCTGCCCAGCCAGAACTCGTAGAGGTCGACCAGGGCCGCCCGCAGTGCGGACGCCCCCAGCCTCCCGTGCCTGCCCTCGAGCAAACGCTCGGTGGCCTTGACCAGTTCGCCCCCGTCGGCCATCCCGGACGCCCTAGAGAGCGTCCGTGCCGCGCTCGCCGGTCCGTACGCGGATCACCGTCTCGACCGGGGTCACCCACAGCTTGCCGTCGCCGATCTTGCCGGTGTGGGCGGCCGTGGTGATGGCCTCGAGGACCTTCTCCACGTTGGTGTCGTCGGTGACGACCTCGATCTTCAGCTTGGCCACGAAGTCCACCGAGTATTCAGCGCCGCGGTAGACCTCGGTGTGGCCCTTCTGCCGGCCGTAGCCCTGGACCTCGCTGACCGTCATGCCCAGCACGCCCAGCTGCTCCAGCGCGGAGCGGACGTCGTCCAGCGTGAACGGCTTCACAATCGCCGTGATGAGCTTCATGCCTTGCTCTCCTCGAGTTTCGCGGCCGGGGCGGTCTTGACCGGGATGGTGGACGGTGCGCCACCGCCGGACAACCCGGTGAAGTCGTACGCGCTCTCCGCGTGCTGAGCCTCGTCGATACCGGTGACCTCGTCCTCGGTGCTGACGCGGAAGCCGCCCGCCTTCTTGATCGCGAAACCGATGATGAAGGACAGGACGAAGGAGTACGCGAGCACCGCACCGGCAGCCGCCGCCTGACGACCCAGCTGGGTGAACCCGCCGCCGTAGAAGAGACCGTCAGCACCGAGCGCGTTGACGCTCGTGGTGCCGAAGAAGCCGATCAGCAGCGTGCCGACGATGCCGCCGACCAGGTGGACGCCCACGACGTCGAGCGAGTCGTCGAAGCCGAACTTGAACTTGAGCGAGATGGCCAGCGCGCAGAGGACACCGGCGATCAGGCCGATCGCGATCGCCCCGAGCGGGCTCACGAAACCACACGCCGGGGTGATGGCGACCAGACCGGCGACCGCGCCGGACGCCGCACCGAGCGTGGTCGGCTTGCCGAACTTGAGCTGCTCCACGATCAGCCAGCCGAGAACGGCGGCGGCGGTGGCGACGGTCGTGTTGGTGAACGCGACGGCGGCGAGGTCGTTGGCGGCCAGCGCCGAACCGGCGTTGAAGCCGTACCAGCCGAACCACAGCAGGCTCGCGCCGAGCAGGACGAACGGCACGTTGTGCGGGCGGCCGGTGTCCTTCGGCCAGCCCTTGCGCTTGCCGAGCACGATCGCCAGCGCGAGGCCCGCGGCACCGGCGTTGATGTGGACCGCGGTACCACCGGCGAAGTCGAGTGCCTTGAGGTTGTTGGCGATCCAGCCGCCGACCGCGTTCTCGCCGACGAAGCCGTTGAACGAGAACACCCAGTGCGCGACCGGGAAGTACACGACCGTCACCCAGATGACGACGAACAGCGTCCAGCCCCAGAACTTCGCGCGGTCGGCGATGGCGCCGGAGATCAGCGCGGGCGTGATGATGGCGAACATCAGCTGGAACATGACGAACGCGAGCACCGGCAGCGCGTCGGTGCCGGGCCAGGCGACAGCGGGCGACGAGTCGGTGGCGGCGACCGCGAAGCCGGCGAGCTTCCCGAAGGTGTTCTCCAAGCCGGCGAAGTGGAAGTTGCCGACGAGGCCGCCGAAGGCGTCGTCGCCGAAGGACATCGAGAAGCCGTAGAGGGCCCAGAGCACCCCCACCACGGCCAACGCGATGAAGTTCATCATCAGCATGTTCAAGACGCTCTTCGCGCGGACCATGCCGCCGTAGAAGAACGCCAATCCTGGGGTCATGAGCATGACCAGCGCGGCGCTGGCCAGTACCCATGCGGTGTCTCCTGCGTTCAGCACATCGTCCTCCCGTGCCCTGGGTGTCCTGCGAAGGCAGTTTTGGCTCGCGGTGTTTCACGAGGCGGCGCGAGAGGTTTCGCCCGCGTGAACTGTCCGGGCCCGGTTGTTACGGCCAGGTTTCCCGGGACGTGTCCTGGAGTGTCCGGTTGCGTTACGTCGTGGTCGAATATCCCCATGACCTCGCGTGACCACGGAAATGACCCACTGCCACCCCGGGTCGTGGAAGCGTTGCGCTGTTCGGTGTGCTCTGCCCCGCTGGAGGCCGCGGATCGCACACTGCGTTGTCTGAAGGGCCACTCGTTCGATCTAGCCCGCCAGGGTTACGTGAACCTGTTGCACGCGCGAATCCCGGCGGGAACGGCGGACACGGCACCGATGGTGGCGGCCCGCGCGGACTTCCTGGCATCGGAGGCCTACCGGCCACTCGCGGACGAGCTGTCCCGCGTGTGCGCGGAGGCCGATGGGCTGGTGATCGACGCGGGCGCCGGAACGGGCTACTACCTGGCGCACGTTTTGGAGGCGGCTCCTGCGGCTTTCGGTCTCGCTTTGGACGTCTCCGCGGTGGCCTTGCGACGCGCGGCCCGCGCCCACGAGCGCCTGGGTGCGGCGGTGTGGAACCTGTGGGAGCCGTGGCCGGTGGGCGACGAGGTGGCGTCGGCGGTGCTGAACGTCTTCGCGCCGCGCAACGGCCCGGAGTTCCACCGGGTGCTGCGCACCGGCGGCCTGCTGACGGTCGCGTCCCCGGCCCCGGACCACCTCCGCGAGCTGGGCGACCTGGTGCTGTCGGTGGACGAGCGCAAAGAGGAGCGCCTGGACGGCACGCTCGGCGAGTACTTCGCCCGCACCGGCCGGACGGAGGTCCGCCGGACGGCGCAGCTGACACCGCGACAGATCCGGCAGGCGGTGGAGATGGGCCCGACGGCATTCCACCTGGATCGCGGCGACCGTCGTTCGCGGTTGGACGCGCTGACCGAGGCCCAAGCGGTGACGGTGTCGTTCACGGTCTCCACCTACCGGCGGCTGTGAGGCGCTCCTTTTCACGGACCGGGCGGCACATACTCTGCCGCCGTCGTCGATCTCCTCAGCCCAGGTCGCCGAGGTCTGGAAGGCTGGGTGACGTGAAGCCCGACTGGACCGTGCCCGCGACCCTGCTCGCGGACGCGGAGTGGGTACGCGCCCGCATCGGCGGCGCGGCCAAGCTCTACGGCTGCGCCCGGCCCGAGGTCCTCGGCACGATCTGGTGGTACTCGCTCTCGTCGGTGCTGGTGGCCCCGGCGCTGGAGAGCCTGGTCGCCGCGACGGAGGGCGCCGCGAGCCCGGTACCCACCGGCCGGTCCCCGCGGCCCGCACTGGCCGACCCGTCCCTCGATGCCCTGGAGATCGACCTCCTCGCCGACGGCCGGTTCCTCGGCGCCCGCTCCACCCGTCCCCTCGCCGGCGGGCTGCCCGAACTGGGCGCTGCCTTCGGCGAGGCGCTCGGGGCGGCCATCACCACGATCGCCGCCGTCACCGGCGCTCGAGCGCGCGCGCTCGGCGCCGTCGCCACCGACTCGATCGGCAACCGGCTGCTGTGGACGCCCGACCCCGAGCGCGCGATGGCCCTGGCCGAGCCGCTCGTGGCCTCGATCGACTTGGGCCTGCCGAAGCCACGTTTCGTGCGCGTCGGCCGGACGCCTGCCGTGCGCCGCGCCTCGTGCTGCCTGATCTATGAAGTCGGCAACCCGAAGTGCGTGAGCTGCCCTCGCCAGACGCCGGCCGAGCGCGACGCACGGCTTCGCGCCGCCCTGGGCTGACGCGCGTCAGTCGAGGACGGCCAGCTCCAGCCCGCGCAACCGCTCCGGGTCGGCGATGACCTCGATGCCGGTGATCCGGTCGCCGTCCACCTGGAACGCCAGGACGACCGACAGCCGCCCTTCCTGCACCCACAGCAGCCCGGGCGAGCCGTCGACGAGGGCCAGCTCGCTGGCGCGGGCCCGTTCGGAGGCCAGCACCGCGCCCTTCCGCACGTTCTCGACGCCGCGAAGTACGACCGGCGCCGGGCTCGGGCCGACGAACCGGTCCGCGTGCAGCACCACGTCCGGGTCGAGCAGCGCGAGCAGCGCTTCGAAGTCGCCACCGCGCGACGCGGCCAGGAACGCCTCGACGACCTTGCGCCGCCGGGGCAGGCCCGCGTCCGCCGCGGTGCCGCCCTTCACCCGCCGCCGGGCCCGGCTCGCGAGCTGCCGGGCCGCGGCCGGGGTCTTGTCGATCATCGGCGCGATCTCGTCGAACGGCACGGCGAACATGTCGTGCAGCACGAACGCGACCCGCTCGGCCGGCGCCAGCGCGTCGAGCACCACCAGCAGCGCCAGCCCGACCGAGTCGGCCAGCTCTGCCTCCTGCTCGGGATCCCGGCGGTCATCACCCTGCTCGGGCCGGCCGTCGAGAGGCTCCTCACGGTGGTTGCGACGCGTCCGGAGCATGGACAGGCACACCCGCGCGACGACGGTCGTCAGCCACGCGCCGACGTTCTCGACCTCACCCGTGTCGGTGCGGTCGAACCGCAGCCAGGCCTCCTGGAGCGCGTCGTCGGCCTCGCTCGCCGAACCGAGCATCCGGTAGGCGACCGCCCGCAACCGCGCCCGCTCCTGCTCGAACCGTTCGGTCAGCGTGTCCACCGTGTCCCGTTCCTTCCGCGCCGCAGTCTTTGCAGTAGACCCCGCGACAGCGGCCGATGTGACGAGAACGCGCGACGCCGTGAGTGATCTCGATCATCCCGGCGGTCTGATCAGCTACCCATGAACCGCCCTCCTCGGCTCGTACCACGTCTCGTCCACGGGCTCCCCCGCCATGTTCCAGCTCCACGAAATCCGCGGGGTGATCCGCGAGTACCGCCCGGGCCCGACCACGCCGGTCCGTTCCACGGGCTCGTCCGCGACGCCGTACACGCGGATCGCCCGGGCGATGAACGGCTCCAGCGATACCAGGTCGTCCACCACCAGGGCGACCTTCCGGCGGCCGGCGGCGACGTTCCGGAACTTGCGGGTCGCCGCCACCGCCGCGCCGACGCCACCGACCCAGAAGTGTTCGCCGTCGAACTCGAACGCGAGCGGGACGACGTCCGGCTGCTCCTCCGCACCGAGCGTCGCCACCCGGGCGAGCGGCTGCGAACGCAGGTAGTCGATCTCGTTCGCGGTGAACGTCATGAGCACTCCTTCGTGACCCGGATCCCACCACCTACACGAACTGGCTACACCCGGATCGACAGCTCAGAGCACGCAGAACTCGTTGCCCTCCGGATCCGCCATCACGACGTGGTCGGGACGGCCGTCCATCTCGTCTTCGCGCAGCACCGTCGCGCCCGCCGCGGTGAGGCGGGCGACCGCTTCGACGACCCGCTCCCACCGCGTGTCCCACGGAACCTCGCGCCCGCCGCCGGCCTGCACGTCCAGATGGAGGCGGTTCTTCGCGACCTTCGCTTCCGGCACCTTGAGGAAGCTCAGGCTCGGCAGCACGCCTTCCGGATCGCTCAGGAACGCGCCGTCGTCCCACTCCTCCTCGGGCACGCCCTGCTGCGCGAACCACGCTTCCCAGCTCGCGAATCCCGCCGGCGGCGGCCGCTCGATGTAGCCGAGGGCCACCGCCCAGAACCTCGCCAGCACGCGGGGTTCCGCGCAGTCGATCGTCACGCTCCACCGCACCGTCACGGGCGAAGCGTAGCCGCGAGAAGCGCCACCGCGCCCTTCGCGACGGCGATGCCTCGCGCCGCAACGTGGTTTTCGTTCAGCGGCGCGGCCGGGTCCGACACCATGACGCTGGTGACCAGCGAGCGGCCGTCCGCGGTGCGCGCCAGGTAGTTCAAGGTCAGCACGCCGGGTTCGCTGCCGCCCTTGAACCAGACCTCCGGGAACTTCGCCCGGTCGAGTCCCAGGCCGCCGTCGTTCAGCGACAACGCGTGCCCGATCTCCGGCTGGTTCTCCTTCTGCAGCCCGGAGAACGCCCGGCACAGGTCGTCCGGCGAACCGAACCACTCGATGTCGTCGATCTTCTCGGGCGCCTGCCAGCCCTGGAGTCCGGTGAGCGGAAGGCGTTCCAGCCCGGCGACCGCCGCGGGTCGCGCCCAGCGCGGCAGCGCCAGGTAGGCATCCGCGCGAGCCGGGTACTGCGTGGCCTTCAGCTGGAACATCGCCTTCGTGGTCAGGAACGGGATGTTCGCCGACGGCCGCTGGTTGCCGAACGCGGTGACCTGCCGTTGCACGGCGTCCCGGCCGAGCCGGTGGATCAGGTGGTCGGTCGCGGTGTTGTCGCTGATCGAGATCATCTTGTCGGCGTAGGCGGACAACGGGAGCCGCGTGCCGGCCGGCTCGTTCTGCAGCACCCCGGACGGCAGGCTCTTCCAGTCGTCGCGGATCGCCAGTTGCTCGCTCCAGGACGCCTTGTGCTCGGCGACCGCCTTGCCGAGCGCGCCCAGGACGTAGAGCTTGAAGGCCGAGCCCAACGGCCGCTGCACGTCGTCGCGCACGCCGTGCACGTCCCGGCAACGCCCGCCCGGGAGGATCTCCGACGCGCCGAACGACACGCGGGCACCGAGCGCCGCGAGCTGCGCGTCGACCTCAGGCCAGGACGCCGGTACCGGGTCGTCCGGGCTCGCCCCGAGCCCGTCGATCAGCCCGGCCTGGTCGACGTGGAGGTCGAGCAGGTAGTCGTCGGCGGTCCCGTGTACCGCGGCTTTTACGTGGTCCGGGGCCTCGGTGACGATCCGTTTCACCTCGATCGGCCCGAGCTGCGCGAGCGCGCCGTTGACCCCTGCCGTGCCGCCCACGGCGGTCAGCAGGACCTGGGCGACGTGCTCCCGCACCTCGGCGTCGGAAACCGGGACGCGCCCGGTCGCGTCGACCACCCACTCGAGCTGGTGCGTCGCCGTGGGCACCTCGGCGGCTTGGGCCGCCGGAGCCACCAGCGGCGCCAGGACCGCGAGCACGCCCGCCACTATCGCTGTCTTCATCTCTCCCCCTGTGCTTCCATCGTTCCCCCTGATGTCACGGCTACTCTTCGGGCGGCCGGATCCACAGCCCGGCCACCTGGCCGTCGTCCCGGTAGGTCACCTGCACGGTCCGCTCGCCGGCCTCGAAGGCCAGCGGCATGTGGACGATCGTGTAGTCGCCTGTGGACCGCGCATACGGCTGCCCCATCCCCTCGTACCGTCCGACCGATCCGGCCACCTGAGCCCAGGCGAGCCGCAGCTCGTCTTCGCCGACCGCGGCCTGCATGCGATCGTCGAAGTCGCGCCGTACCTCGTGCCACTGGCAGCCGACGAGCTCCGCCACGAGCCCCTCGGCGCGATGGATCGCGTCCGGCGGCTTCAGCTCCGTCATGGACACTCCCGTCGCCGGGTCGACCGGCCGGCCGAACCGCTGGAACGCGGCCTGCCGACTGGTGCCCAGCAGGTCGCCGATCTCCTGCCACGTGTGCCCGGCCGCCCTGGCCGCGTCCACGGCGTCCCGCAGTGTCGCTTCGGCGTCACGGACTTTCCGCAGCGCCTCTCCGACCGCGACCAAGGGCCCTCCCGGCACGACGTCAAGACTGTATTGACGCGGCTGGATTGTCAAGTCATTCTTTACGTGCGCTCGCTGCCGGCGGGCGGCGCTCCGACAAGTGGCGTCGCAGTACTGGCGATTTCGGCCAGCTCCACGCCGAGGTGGCAGCGACTTGCCACAGGCAGCACATTTCATGCTTTCGAGTGTAGCGCACGGAATTCTATTCCGTGCTACGCTCGGCGGCACGAAATGGTCCACGCCCATCTCCTGAGAGGCGTGGCCATCCGAAGGGGAGGACGGTTACGGTGAGAACCGATGAGTGAACGCACCTGGGGTTTCCGCACCCGTGCACTGCACGCGGGCGGGACCCCCGATCCGGCGACCGGCGCGCGGGCCGTGCCGATCTACCAGACCACGAGCTTCGTCTTCGAGGACGCCGCCGACGCGGCGAACCTCTTCGCGCTGCAGAAGTACGGCAACATCTACAGCCGCATCGGGAACCCGACCGTGGCCGCGTTCGAGGAGCGGATCGCCAGCCTCGAAGGCGCCATCGGCGGTGTCGCCACCGCGAGCGGGCAGGCCGCGGAGTTCCTCACCTTCAGCGCGCTCACCGAGGCGGGCGACCACATCGTGTCGGCGAGCGGCCTCTACGGCGGCACGGTCACCCAGCTCACCGGTACGCTCAGGCGGTTCGGCGTGGAGACGACGTTCGTCAGCGGCGGCATCGACGACTACGCGGCCGCGATCACCGACCGGACCCGGCTGCTCTACACCGAGGTGATCGGCAATCCCGGCGGCGGCATCGCCGACCTCGCGGCACTGGCGGATCTCGCGCACTCCCATGACATTCCCCTGGTGGTGGACGCGACGCTGGCGACGCCGTACCTGTGCCGCCCGATCGAGCACGGCGCCGACATCGTGCTGCATTCGGCGACGAAGTTCCTCGGCGGTCACGGGACGACGCTCGGCGGGATCGTCGTCGAGTCCGGGAAGTTCGACTGGGGCAACGGAAAGTTCCCGCGGATGACCGAACCCGTGGAGAGCTACGGAGGCCTGAGGTACTGGGAAAACTTCGGCGAGTACGCGTTCTGCACGCGGCTGCGCGCCGAGCAGCTGCGGGACATCGGCGCGGTCCTGTCACCTCACTCGGCTTTCCTTCTGTTGCAAGGAGTCGAGACGCTCCCGCAGCGGATGGACGCGCACGTGGCCAACGCCCGGGCGGTCGCCGAGTACCTCGAAGCGGACCCCCGGGTGGCCTGGGTGTCCTATGCCGGGCTGCCCTCCCACCCGCACCACGACCTGGCGAAGAAGTACCTGCCCGCCGGGCCGGGCGCGGTGTTCTCGTTCGGCATCGACGGCGGGCGGGCTTCGGGCGAGAAGTTCGTCGAATCGGTGGAGCTGCTGTCACACCTGGCGAACGTCGGGGACGCGCGAACGCTCGTGATCCACCCGGCGTCGACCACGCACGCGCAGCTGTCGGAGGAGCAGCTCGCGGCCGCGGGTGTCGGACCCGACCTGATCCGGCTGTCGATCGGCCTGGAAGACGTCGACGACATCCTCTGGGATCTCGACCAGGCGCTGAGCAAGGCGGTGGCCGGATGACGCATGCGGTGGGAGCCGTCGAGCGGCGGGGGATCCTCGACCGGACGAAGTCGGTGACGCTGGTGGGCGCGTCCGCCAACCCGGCTCGGCCCAGCTACTTCGTGGCGACGTACCTGCTCTCTTCGACGCGCTACGAAGTGAACTTCGTGAACCCGCGGCTGGACACGTTGTTCGGGAAACCGGTGTACGCCTCCCTCAAGGACGTACCGGGAGAACCGGACCTGGTCAGCGTGTTCCGGAAGCACGACGACCTGCCCCAGGTGGCCGAAGAGGTGATCGACGCCGGCGCGCGGACGCTGTGGCTGCAACTCGGGCTGTGGCACGAGCCGGTGGCCGACCGGGCGCGGGCGGCCGGGCTGGACGTCGTGATGAACCGGTGCGTGAAGATCGAGCACGCGCGCTTCGCGGGCGGGCTGCACCTGGCCGGGTTCAACACCGGCGTGATCAGCTCCCGGAGGCAGTCGGCACCCTAGGGAAGAGAGCGCCCGTTCCCGCTGTTGGCCCGGGTATGACCGAGAACCTGGCGATCACCTTGTCCGGCGGCCCGACCGCGCTCCTGGAGCTGGGCGGCGTCCGGCTCCTCACCGACCCGACCTTCGATGTGGCGGGCGATCACTCGATCGGCGACCGGGTGCTGATCAAGACCGAGGACTCGGTGCTGACCGAAGACGCGGTCGGCGTGGTGGACGCCGTCCTGCTGTCCCACGACCAGCACCCCGACAACCTGGACGACCGGGGCCGGGCCTACCTCGGGACGGTGCCGCTGACCCTGGTCACGCCCAGCGGGGCCGAGCGGCTGGGTGGGAGCGCGCGGGGGCTGAGGCCGTGGGAGGAGACGCAGGTCGGAGGGCTGACGGTCACCGCCGTCCCGGCGCTGCACGGGCCGGAGGGCGCCGAGCCGACGACCGGCGAGGTCACCGGGTTCGTGCTGAGCGGCGACGGCCTGCCGACGGTGTACGTCAGCGGGGACAACGCGTCGGTCGAGCTGGTGCGGGAGATCGCGTCGCGGTTCCGCGTCGACGTCGCGGTGCTGTTCGCGGGCGCCGCCCGGACGGCGCTCTTCGACGGCGCTCCCCTGACGCTGACCAGCGCGAACGCCGCCGAAGCGGCGAAGGTGCTCGGCGCGGCGAAGGTGGTGCCGCTGCACTTCCGCGGCTGGCAGCACTTCAGCGAAGGACCGGACGCGCTGCGGAAGGAGTTCGAGGCGGCCGGCCTCACCGACCGGCTCGTGCTGCTCGAGCCCGGAGAGCGCGCGGAGGTCTGACGCCGCCTTCGAGCGCTCGGACTGCTGCCGCCTCAGCGGTCGCGTGGAAGTCTGGCGTGGGCCTCGGCACACGCAGACGGCTGACACCGCTCCACGCGCACAGCGGTCCGATACCCACCCGCGAGCGCGAGAAGGGCCGGATTCGTCCCCTCTCAAGCGCGGCGGTCCGGATGCGCAGCGACTGGATGCTGCCTTCAGCCAGCTTGCCGCACCGCTTGTCCTCGAAGGCGAACGGGCGCGTCACGACGCCGATGTCAGCGCGCCCAGCGCCTCCTCCTGGGCGCGCGGCGGTTCGACCTGCGACCGTGAGAGGCTGGCGGCATGGCCAAACCGACTCCGCTGCAGTTCCGGAACATCCTCGTCGCCGTGGTGGCGGCGGCGGCCTTCGTCTGGAGCGTCGTGGCCGGGCTGGAGTGGTGGGTGAGCGCGATCATCGGCGGCGCTTGCGTCCTGTCGCTGGCCTCCGCCTACCTCAACCGGCCGAACGCGGGCTGATCGCGAGCCGCCGGCCAAGACGGGGCCGACGGCTCGCGCAGCCTCACCGCGTCTTCGAGAAGCGCGCCTTCACGTTGGTCCGGCCCGCTTCGGTGAGCCGGCCGAACAGGCGCAGCCTGGCCAGCCCGCCGTCCGGGTAGATGTCCAGGCGGGCCTCCGTGATCTCCGGGCCGTCCTTCAGCGCGAAACGGTGGCGGGTGTCCGGCTGCAGCCGGGTCTTCGGCAACAGCGTGACCCACTCGCCGTACGTGTCGCGGCCGCTGACCGACGCCCAGCCCGGGGCGTTGCCCTTGAGGTTGCTCGTGTCCAGCTCGGCGAACCGGACGACCCCCGCGCCGGCCAGGCGCAGCGTCAGCCAGTCGTTGCCGTCGTCGCGGCGGCGAGCCGTCTCCCAGCCCTCGGCCTGGTGCGCCGCCAGCCCGGGTGAGAGCACGTTGTTCGGCGACGAATAGAACTTGTTGCTGCAGCCGGTGACCAGGGCACCGTTCTCCAGGGCCGCCAGGTCGAGCGCGTCCAGGTCCAGCAACTCCGGATCCGGGATCGGGGTGCCGTGCACGCGCAGGCGCGCCACCCCGCCGTCCGGGTGCTGGGTCAGCCGCACGTGGGTGTACCGGCGCGAACCGAGGACCGCGTAGAAGTTCTCGGTGTGGCCGGCCGCCGGGGCGCGGTCGACCACGATGTCCCAGTCCGCTTCGGACAGTTCCGCCGCCGATGGGTAACCCGGCGCCGACGCCGCCTCGACCGAGACGAACGGCGGGTAGTTACCCTTGAAGAACGCCGTGTCGACGACGACGCCGGTGATCGTGCCGGCCAGGCCGAGCCTCACCACGGCCTGGTCGTCGCCCGGTTCGCGGTGGCGGCGGGTCTCCCAGCCGTCGTAGACCTGGCCCTTCGGACCGAACGTCTCGGCGCGGTGCGCCGGCGTCCACGGGTTGACCAGGTTCTCCTTCTCGGCGAACAGCTCGTCGGTCGCCCACATCACCGTCCCGCCGAAGCGGCGCGACGCGAGGTCGGGCAGTTCTGTCCACTCAGGACGGTCGGACACGGCATCCTCCATTTCAGCAGTCCCCCCGGGTGAGCAACGCGCCGCGGGGCTCGTCGCCGGTGATTTCGTTGCCTCGCAACCAGGTCGAACGCACGACGCCGGCGAGCGGCCGCCGGTCGTACGCGCTGACCGGGTTGCGGTGCTTCAGTTTCGCGACGTCGACCACGAACGCCTTGTCCGGCGCGAACACGCAGAAGTCGGCGTCGTAGCCCACCGCGAGGTGCCCCTTGCGGCGCATCCCGGCCTGCGCGGCCGGGCGCTCGGCCATCCAGCGGACGACGTCGGTGAGCGCGAACCCGCGTTGGCGCGCCTGCGTCCAGATCGCCGGCAGCCCCAGCTGCAAACTGGAAATTCCGCCCCACGCCTGCCCGAAGTCGCCGCTGTCGAAGCGTTTCAGCTCCGGCGTGCACGGCGAATGGTCACTGACGACGGTATCGATCACGCCGTCGGCGAGCCCCTGCCAAAGCAGCTCGCGGTTGGCCGCTTCGCGGATCGGCGGGCAGCACTTGAACTGCGTCGCGCCGTCGCGGATCTCTTCGGCGATGAAGCTGAGGTAGTGCGGGCAGGTCTCGGCCGTCAGCGCCACGCCGTCGCGGCGCGCCGCCGCGACCAGCGGCAGGGCCTCCGCCGAGGACAAGTGCAGGATGTGCGCGCGAGCGTCGTTGCGGCGGGCGGCCTCGATGACGTGCGTAATGGCGAGGTTCTCCGCCGCGCGCGGCCGGGATTGCAGAAAGTCGACATAGCGACCGCCGTGCGGCTCGGGTGCTTCTTCGATCTCGTGCGCGTCCTCGGCGTGGACGATCATCAGCGCGTCGAAGGAACTCAGCTCCCGCAACGCTTCGTCGAGACCTGCCGGGTCGAGCGGCGGGAACTCGTCGACGCCCGAATGCAGCAGGAAGCACTTGAAGCCGAACACGCCGGAATCGTGCAGGCCGCGCAGATCCCCGGCGTTGCCCGGGATCGCGCCGCCCCAGAACCCGACGTCGACGTGCACGCGACCGGTCGCCGCCTTGCGCTTGACCTCGAGCGCCGCGACGTCGACCGTCGGGGGCAGGCTGTTGAGCGGCATGTCCACGATCGTGGTCACCCCGCCCGCGGCGGCCGCGCGGGTCGCCGTCTCGAAGCCCTCCCACTCGGCGCGGCCGGGATCGTTGACGTGGACGTGCGTGTCGACGAGTCCCGGCAGCAGCACGACGTCGTCGCCGAGATCGAGCTCGCGGTCCGCGGACAGCGAAGCGCCGCCCGGTTCGACCGCGACGATCCGACCGCCGTCGACACCGACGGTCGCCGGAACCTCGCCCTCGGCCGTCACGGCCCGGGCTGCGCGCACCACAAGATCCATCCGAGAACCCTTCTCCGGGAGGATTGAACCACCGTCGATTTCACAGTACGGAAAGACGGTTTCGCACAACGACAGTAACCACGGCGCGCGCCGCTCGTCAACGACGGACGCGGCGCGTTACGGTCATCCTCGTGCGGCTTGAAGCGGAGTTCACGAGCGAACCGTTCCACGGCGAGGGTTCGCCGCCCGAGCACGCGCTCGCCGCGCGGGACGCGGCCACGGAAGCGGGGCTGGAGACCGACTTCGGGCCGCTCGGCACGCTCGCCCGCGGTGACGCGAAGAGCCTTCTCGAGGCCCTGCCCGCGATCACGCAGGCGGCGCTCGACGGTGGCGCCACCCAGGTCACACTGCAGGTGCGCCGAGCCGCTGACACGGGTAACGACGTCGTCCCCGAGGCGCCGGCTGCTCCAGCCGCCGCGACTCCGGTCGTCGAACTGAACGATGCCCTCGCCCGGCTCATCGCCGATGTCGAACGCGAAATGGGCGCCAAGCTGGGCGATCTCGACCGGCCCGGGAAGCAGCGCGCCGTCCGGCTCCTGCGGGAACGCGGGGCCTTCGGCCTGCGGAAATCCGTCTCCTCGGTGGCCGACGCGCTGGGGGTCACGCGGTTCACCGTCTACAACTACCTCAACCGGGAAGCCGACTGACCAGGGCTTTCAACAAAATGTTGACGGAACTCCGGCGCCGACGTACGGTCAGCGGGACGCCACTCACGAGGAGTTCCCCGTGCCGCTCACCCTCACCGACTTCAACGCCGCCGACGCCGATGACGTGCGTCCGGCGCTGACCGCCTGTCTCGCCGTCCCCCGCTGGGTGGACGCGATTCTCGAACGCCGCCCCTACGAAAGCCGGGACGCGCTGACCGCTGCCGCCGACCTGCCGTTGAGCAGCGACGAAATCCGGCAGGCCATGGCCGCGCACCCCAGGATCGGGGAAAAGCCGAAGCAGCAAGGCACCGAGGGCGACTGGTCGCGATCGGAGCAATCCGGTGTGGACAACGCCGACGCGTTCGCCGCGGCGAATGCCGAGTACGAAGCCAAGTTCGGGCACGTCTACCTGGTCTGCGCCAGCGGCCGCAGCGGCGAAGAACTGTTGAAAATCCTCGAAAGCCGGCTGGACAACGACCCCGCGACCGAATTGGCCGTCGCCGGCCGGGAACTGCTGAAGATCGCCGAACTCCGACTCGCGAAAGCGGTGACCGCGTGAGCCTCGTGACCACCCACGTCCTCGACACGGCGACCGGACGTCCGGCGAAGGGAATCGCCGTCCGGTTCGAGACCGCCGAGGGGAAGCCGATCGCCGACGGGCGCACCGACGGCGACGGCCGCATTCGCGACCTCGGCCCCGACGCCCTGGCCCCCGGCGCCTACCGCCTGGTCTTCGACACCGGCGCCTACCTGGGCCCGGACGCGTTCTTCCCGGAGGTGGCCCTCACCTTCCGGATCTCCGACGGCACCGCGCACCACCACGTGCCGCTCCTGCTCAGCCCGTTCGCCTATTCGACCTACCGAGGGAGCTGAACCGTGGCCATCACCCTGGGCCCCAACCAGTACGGCAAGGCGGAGGTCCGCCTGGTGACGGTGCGCCGCGACGGCCCCGTGCACCACCTGAAGGACCTCACCGTGTCGACGTCGCTGCGCGGCGAGCTCGCCGCAACGCACCTCACCGGCGACAACGCGGGCGTGCTCGCGACCGACACGCAGAAGAACACCGTGTACGCCTTCGCGAAGGAGGCGCCGGTCGGCGAGATCGAGGACTTCGCCCTGCGCCTGGCGCGGCACTTCACCGGCACGCAGGGCAACATCACCGGCGCCCGGGTCAAGGTCGACGAGCACGGCTGGGACCGGATCGCCGTCGGCGGCGAGCCGCACGACCACGCGTTCAGCCGCTCCGGCGACGAACGGCGCACCACCGCCGTCACCATCCAGGGCGGCCGGGCGTGGGTCGTTTCGGGCATCGACGGCCTGACCCTGCTCAAGTCGACGGGTTCGGAGTTCCACGGCTTCCCGCGCGACCAGTACACGACGCTCGCCGAGACCGACGACCGGATCCTCGCGACCGCCGTCACGGCGAAGTGGCGCTACCAGGGCGAGGACATCGACTGGACCGAGAGCCACCGCGAGATCCGGCGGCTGATGCTGGAAACCTTCGCGACGAAGCACAGCCTTTCGCTGCAGCAGACGCTGTACGCGATGGGCCAGTCGGTACTGGAGACACGGCCGGAGGTGGCGGAGGTCCGGCTGTCGCTGCCGAACAAGCACCACTTCCTGGTGGACCTGAGCCCGTTCGGGCTGAAGAACGACAACGAGGTGTTCTACGCGGCGGACCGGCCGTACGGGCTGATCGAGGGCACGATCCTGCGCGACGACGCCGAGGACCCGCGCCCGGCCTGGGACCTCCACTGACCGACGCCACGGTGCCCGGATTGATAGAACGCTCTACCGATCCGGGCGTATCGTGGCACCGTGGCAGGGACCAAGGAACGCATCATGGCCGCCGGCGCGGAACTGTTTCGGCGCAACGGCTACAGCGGCACCGGGCTGAAGCAGATCGTCACCGAGGCGAATGCTCCCTTCGGGTCGCTCTACCATTTCTTCCCCGGTGGCAAGGAGCAGCTCGGTCAGGAGGTCATCCGCACCTCCGGGCTCGCCTACATCCAGCTCTTCGACCTCTTCATCGCCCCCGCACCCGACCTGGTCAGCGGCGTCGAGGCCTTCTTCGCCGCCGGGATCGCGACGCTCGAAGCCACCGACTACGTCGAAGGCTGCCCGATCGCGACCGTCGCCCTGGAGGTCGCCGCCACCAATGAGCCGCTGCGGCAAGCCACCGCCGATGTCTTCACCGCGTGGATCGACGCCGGTACCGAGAAGTTCGCGAAGTTCGGCATCAGCACCGAGGCCGCCCGGACGCTGACCATCACCGCCGTCAACAACCTCGAAGGCGCCTTCGTCCTCTGCCGCTCGCTGCGGGACACCGAGGCCATGGCCGTCGCGGGGGCTGCGACCGTCGACGTCGCGCGGCGACTGCTTCAAGAAAACACGCAACTTTAGTCGGGAATCCAACAAGAATACTCAAAATGGCGCTTGACCACCCAGCATCCGACACGGATGCTGCCCAGTGCTGTCAAGTGGTCTAGTCCTCCTGCCTACACCGTCGTCCGGTTGGAGCCGCCATGCGCCGAGTCTTCGCCGTCCTTGCCACCGTCCTAGCGGCCGCCGCCCTGAGCAGCCCGCCCGCCCAAGCCCTGGAGAACGGGCTCGCGAGAACACCCCCGATGGGGTGGAACACCTGGAACACCTTCGAGTGCAACATCAACGAGACCCTGGTCAAGCAGACCACCGACCTCATGGTCAGCTCCGGGATGCGCGACCGCGGCTACACCTACGTCAACCTCGACGACTGCTGGATGACGCGCAACCGCGACGCCGCCGGCAACCTCGTCGCCGACCCGGCGAAGTTCCCCAGCGGCCTCAAGGCCCTCGGCGACTACATCCACGCGCGCGGGATGAAGTTCGGCATCTACGAGAGCGCCGGCACCGAAACCTGCCAGCACTACCCCGGCAGCCTCGGCCATGAGCAGACCGACGCGAACAGCTACGCGAGCTGGGGCGTCGACTACCTCAAGTACGACAACTGCGGCAGCCCCGGCGGCGAGACCCAGCAGGACTACGTCCGCCGTTACTCCGCGATGCGCGACGCCCTGAAGGCCACCGGCCGCCCGATCGCCTACAGCATCTGCGAATGGGGCAACTTCTCACCCTCGACTTGGGCGCCGGACGTCGGCAACCTGTGGCGCACCACCGGGGACATCACCAACAACTGGGGCAGCATCGACTCGATCTACCGTCAGAACGTCGGCCTCGCTTCGGCCGCGAAACCGGGCGCCTGGAACGACCCGGACATGCTCGAAGTCGGTGACGGCATGGACTTCCAGGAGGACCGCGCGCACTTCACCCTTTGGGCCGCGATGGCCGCGCCCCTGATCGCGGGCGCAGACCTTCGCTCAGCCAGCGTCGCCACCTTCTCGACGTACCTCAACGGCGACGTCATCGCCGTCGACCAGGACCCGCTCGGCAAGCAGGCGACGCGCATCTCGTCGAGCGGCGGCCTCGACGTGCTCAAGAAGCCGCTGCAGAACGGAGATGTCGCCGTCGTGCTGTTCAACGAGAACGGCACCACGAAGACCGTCTCCACGACGGCCGCCGCGGCCGGGCTGCCCGCCGCGTCGAGCTACCGGCTGACCAACCTGTGGTCGAAGGAACAGACCACGAGTACCGGCACGATCAGCGCGAACGTGCCCTCGCACGGCACCGTCATCTACCGCGTCAAGGCCGGCGCGAGCGGCAGCAACGCCGCGCAGCCGCTGCAGGGCGCGTCGTCGTCACGCTGCATCGACATCAACGGCAACGTCACCACGCCCGGCACCAAGGTCGACATCTGGGACTGCGACGGCGGCGCGAACCAGTCCTGGACGTTCACCAGCGCCGGTGAGCTGAAGGCCGGCGGCCTCTGCCTCGACGCGAACGACGGCGGCACCGCGGCCGGGACCAAGCTCATCGCCTGGACCTGTCACGGCGGCGCGAACCAGAAGTTCAAGCTGAACCCCGACGGCTCGATCACCGGCACCCAAACCGGCCTGTGCGTCGACGTCACCGGCGGCGACAAGCCCGCCGGCAACGTCAACGGCACGCAGCTCGAGCTCTGGGGCTGCAACGACGACGCCAACCAGAACTGGCTGCTCAAGGGATGACTCAAGTCCCCGCGAGGTGCTCCGGCCGCACCGGGACGCGCGGGAGCGCGAGCCCGGTCGCGGCCCGGATCGCCGCCACGATCGCCGGGGTCGACGAGATCGTCGGCGGCTCCCCCACCCCGCGCAGGCCGTACGGCGCGTGCGGGTCCGGGCGCTCCAGGACGTCGATGCTCATCGGCGGCATGTCCAGGACCGTCGGGATCAGGTAGTCGGTGAAGGAGGGGTTCCGGATCTTCCCGCCGGAAGTCTGGATCTCCTCCATCACCGCGAGCCCGAGCCCCTGCGCCGAACCGCCCTGGATCTGGCCCAGCACGGCTTGGGGGTTCAGCGCCTTGCCGACGTCCTGGGCGCAGTCCAGCGCGACCACCTTGACCAGGCCCAGCTCCGTGTCGACGTCGACGACGGCCCGGTGCGCGGCGAACGCGTACTGCACGTGCGCGCTCCCCTGCCCGGTCTCCGGATCCAGCGCGGACGTCGGCCGGTGCCGCCATTCCACGGTTTCGTCGTAGACGTCGTCGCCGAGGACGTCCCCCAGGTCGGCGAGCACCTGGCCGTCGGCCGCGACGAGCTTGCCGCCGACGACGCGCACCCGCTGGTCGAACCGGGAAAGCAGCCGCGCCCGCACCGCCACGCAGGCGGCCTGGACCGCGCCGCCGGTGACGTACGTCTGGCGCGACGCCGACGTCGAGCCGCCGTTGCCGATCGAGGTGTCCATCGGCAGGACCGTGACCTGGTCGACGCCCAGCTCGGTCCGGACGATCTGCTGCATGATCGTCACCAGGCCCTGGCCGACCTCGCAGGCCGCGGTGTGCACGGTCGCCGCCGGCTCGCCGCCGACCAGCTGCAGGCGCACGCGGGCCGTCGAGTAGTCGTCGAAGCCCTCGGAGAAGCAGACGTTCTTGATCCCGATGGCATACCCGACGCCGCGGACGACGCCTTCGCCGTGCGTCGTGTTCGAGACGCCGCCCGGCATGTGCCGCAGGTCGAACGGCCGCTCCGGCGGCATCGGCTTGGCCCGCACCAGTTCGAGAAGCTCCGCGACCGGGGCGGCCGAGTCGACGACCTGGCCGGTCGGCATCAGGTCGCCTTCGCTCATCGCGTTGCGGACGCGGATCTCGACCGGGTCCAGACCGCAGGCGGCAGCGAGCTTGTCCATCTGCGATTCGTAGCCGAAGGCCGCCTGCACCGCGCCGAAGCCACGCATCGCACCGCACGGCGGGTTGTTCGTGTACGTGCCCCAGCAGTCGACGGACGCACTGTCCACTTTGTACGGTCCGACGCCCAGAGTAGCCGCGTTCGCGACGACCGCGCCCGTCGAAGACGCGTACGCGCCGCCGTCCAAGAACAACCGCGTGCGCACGTACACGAGACGCCCGTCGCGAGTGGCGCCGTGCTCGTAGTACATCTTCGCCGGGTGGCGGTGCACGTGGCCGTAGAAGGACTCTTCGCGGTTGTAGACCATCTTCACCGGCTTGCCGGTGTGCAGCGCCAGCAGGCACGCGTGCACCTGCATCGACAGGTCCTCGCGGCCGCCGAACGCCCCGCCGACGCCCCCGAGGGTCAGCCGCACCTTCTCGACCGGCAGGCCCAGCGCCGCGACGATCTGCTGCTGGTCGACGTGCAGCCACTGCGTCGCGACGTACAGGTCGACGCCGCCTTCGGTGTCCGGCACCGCGAGCCCGGACTCCGGGCCGAGGAACGCCTGGTCCTGCATGCCGACCTCGTAGACGCCCGAGACGACGACGTCGGCCGAGACGTCCTGAGCACCGTGACGGATCTTGACGTGCCGGACGACGTTGCCGCCGTCGTGCAGCGAAGGCCCATCGCCCGCGACAGCCGCTTCGGAGTCCGTCACCGGAGAAAGCTCTTCGTAGGAAACGACGATCCGCTTCATCGCGCGGCGCGCGGTCTCCGGGTGGTCGGCGGCGACCAGCGCGACCGGTTCACCCTGGTAACGCACGACGTCGGACGCCAGGACCGGCTGATCGGAGTGCTCCAGGCCGTACCGGTTGACGCCCGGGACGTCCTCGTGGGTCAGCACCGCGTAGACGCCGGGCACGGTCAGGGCGTCGGTGATGTCGATCGCCGTGATCCGCGCGTACGGGTGCGGGCTGCGCAGGGTCACGCCCCACACCATGTCCTCGTGCCACAGGTCCGAGGAGTACGCGAACTCGCCACGGACCTTCACCGTGCCGTCAGGGCGACGCGGCGACGTGCCGACGCCGTTGACCGCTTGAACACCAACGGAGGTCGTGGTCATCGGTCCTCCCGCAGTCTGGCGCTCGCGGCCGTCAGCTCCGACGCGATCTCGGACTCGTCCGCCTCCCGCAAGACACCGTCCTCGACGACGGCCTTACCGCCGACGAACAGCCGGCGCACCGGCGGCGTGGTGCCCAGCACCAGCGCCGCCACGGGGTCGGTGATCCCGGCGTAGTTCAAGCCGGTCAGATCCCAGACGGCGAGGTCGGCGAGCTTCCCGGGTTCGATCGAGCCGAGGTCGTCCGCCCGGCCCAGGCAGCGGGCGCCGCCCATCGTGCCCATCCACAGTGCTTCGCGCGTGGTCAGCCCCCGCGGGCCGCCGCGCTGGCGGGCCTGCAGCAATGCCTGGTGCAGCTCTTCGCCGAGCCCGCCGGACTCGTTGGACGCGGCGCCGTCGGCACCGAGGCCGACCGCCACTCCCGCGTCGAGCAGGTCGCGCACCGGCGCGATGCCGGCGCCGATGCGGCCGTTGGACGTCGGGCAATGCGCCGAGCCGGTGCCGGTCGCGCCGAAGCGGCGGATCGCCTCGGGCGCGAGGTGGATGGTGTGCGCGAGCCAGACGTCCTCGGCGAGCCAGCCGAGCTTGTCGGCGTACTCGGCGGGCGTGCAGCCCACCTCGGCGAGGCACTGCTTCTCCTCGTCGAGAGTCTCGGCGAGGTGCGTGTGCAGGCGGACGCTTTTACGCCTCGCCAGCTCGGCCGCACCGGACATCAGCCGTTCAGTGACCGAGAACGGCGAGCACGGGCCCGCGGCGATCTGCAGGTGCGCTTCCGGGGCAGCGTCGTGGAAGCGGTCGATCGCCGCTTCCGTGCCGATCAACGCCTCTTCGGTCGACTCGACGAGGTTGTCCGGCGGCAGCCCGCCGTCGGACTCGCCGCGGTCCATCGACCCGCGCACGACGTGCAGCCGGACGCCGATCCGCTGCCGGGCCGCGGCCAGCGCCGCGACCTGGTCGCCAGCGTCGCGAGGGAAGACGTAGTGGTGGTCGGCGACGGTCGTGCACCCGGTCAGGGCGAGCCGGGCCATCCCGGCCGTGCCCGCGGCATGCGTGATCTCCGCGTCGAGCCGGCCCCAGACCGGGTAGAGCGCGACCAGCCACTCGAAGAGCGTGTGGTCGGCGGCCATCCCGCGGGTGGCCCACTGGTAGAGGTGGTGGTGGGTGTTGATCAGGCCCGGCGTGACCAGGCAACCCGACGCGTCGACCCGCTCGTCGAACTCGCCCGTGTAGATGCCTTCGCCGACTTCGGCGATGCGGTCGTTCTCGACGACGACGTGGCCGTTGGCGTACTCCTCGCCGCTGACCGTGGCGATCGCGGCGTTGGCGATGAGCGTCCTCACGCGACACCACCCTTCGCGACCGCGCGCACCGCGTCGAGGATCTTTTCGTAGCCGGTGCAACGGCACAGGTTGCCGGCCAGGGCTTCGCGGATCTCCTCGTCACTCGGGTCGGGCACGCGGTTCAGCAGGTCGTGCGCCGCGACGACCAGGCCCGGCGTGCAGAAACCGCACTGCACCGCCCCGGCATCCACAAAGGACTGCTGGACGGGGTCGAGCGTGTCACCGTCGGCCAGTCCTTCGACCGTGCGGACCACGCGGCCCTCGGCCTGCCCGGCCGCGACCAGGCAGGCGCACACCGGGACGTCGTCGAGGTAGACCGTGCAGGATCCGCATTCGCCCTGTTCGCAGGCGTTCTTCGAGCCCGGCAGGCCCAGCCGCTCCCGCAGCACGTACAGCAGGCTTTCGCCTTCCCAGACGTCGTCCGCCTGCCGTTGCTCGCCGTTGATCCTGACATTCAGGCGCATGCGCGCTCCCCCGTCCGGTGATCGTCCCAAGCCCAAGTCAACGTACGCCGCGCGAGCACCGAGAGCGCGTGCTTGCGGTACGCGGCGCTGCCCCGGACGTCGTCGATCGGTGACGTCGCTTCGGCCACCAGCTCACCGAAGCGGCGCTTCAGGGAGTCGGGCAGCGACTCGGACGACCCCCACGGCAGCTCCGCGGCGAGGAACTCCTCGGCTTCGCGGGCGTGGCGCGGGGTCGGCGCGGCGGACCCGATCGCGGCGCCCACCCGGCCCTCGCGCAGGGCCAGCGCGAACGAGCAGACCGCGATGACCATCGCGTTGCGCGTCCCGACCTTGGCGAACTGCTGCGGCCCGGCGTGCGCGGGCAGGTGGACGGCGGTGATCAGCTCGTCCGGGTCGAGGGCGTGCCGCTTCACGCCGACGTAGAACTCCTCCGCGGGGAGGATCCGGCTCCCCCGGACGGACGCCACTTCGATCCGGGCGTCGAGCACCAGTAGCACCGGATGGGTGTCGCCGGCCGGGGACGCCGCGCCGAGGTTGCCGCCGACCGTGCCGCGGTTGCGGATCTGCGGCGAGCCGACCGTGCGCGACGCCATGGCCAGCGCTGGGACGGATTCACCCAGTTCAGCGATGACGCGGGTGTACGGGACACCGGCGCCGAGCCGGACGGTCCCGTCCGATGTGGACCACTCCGTCAGCTCGGGGACCGTGGTCAGGTCCAGCAGAGCCTCGGGACGCCGGTGGTCGAAGTTCAGCTCGACCATGACGTCCGTGCCGCCGGCGATCGGCACGGCGCCGGGCCGCTCGGCCTTGAGGGCCAGGGCCTCGGCGAGCGTCGCGGGACGCAGGAACTCCACTCCGTGCTCCTTACTGAGGGGCT
Organism: Amycolatopsis sp. NPDC051371; assembly: GCF_040682155.1. Classification (NCBI taxonomy): domain Bacteria; kingdom Bacillati; phylum Actinomycetota; class Actinomycetes; order Pseudonocardiales; family Pseudonocardiaceae; genus Amycolatopsis; species Amycolatopsis sp. NPDC051371. The sequence continues at coordinate 3,591 of NZ_JBFBAG010000044.1, read as the reverse complement.
CCCTCGTGAGGGCGATAGACCAGTAGACGCCGAAGGGGCCGGGGGCGGCAACGGCACAGCGCATGAAACGCACACGAGCGAAACCGGTGGCGTTTGTGCTTTCCTACAAGCCTCATGACGACCGTGAAAACTCTGCTGGGCCTGCCGGGGCTGCGGCTGCGCCCGCTGGCCGGCGCCGACCTGCTCGACCGGCCGGTGACGCGCATCTACGTCACGGAGCTGCCCGACCCCGGACGGTACCTCTCGGCGGGCGAGCTGGTGCTGTCCGGCCTGCTCTGGTGGCGGCGCCCGGGCGACGCCGAGCCGTTCGTGGCCGCGCTGGCCCGGGCGGGCGCGGCGGCGCTGGCCGCGTCCGGCGCCGACTCCGGCGGCATCCCCGGCGAGGTCGTCGAGGCCTGCGAGCGGCACCGGATCCCGCTGCTGGAAGTACCCACCGACCTGTCGTTCTCGGTGATCACCGAGCAGGTGGTGCTGGCGCTCGCGGCGGCGTCCGAAAGCGCGCGCAAACGTTTGCAGGCCGCCGCGGACGCGCCCGTGGAGACGTTGCTCGAGAGCGCGTCGGCGGAGCTCGGGCTGCCGTGCTGGGTGCTGTCGGGGCTCGGCCGGGTGGTCGCCGGGACGTCCGCGCTGCCGACGCCGGCGCCGGACGTCGTCCGCCGGTACGCGGCGAAGGAGTCCGGGTCGCTGACGGTCGTCCCGGTCGAGGGGCGGCACGCCGTGCCGTGGCTGATCGCCGTCGGCGGGCCGCTGAGCACCGCGCAGGCGGAATTGGCCGAAGAGCTCGCCGGGCTCGTGGGGGTCACCCGGGCGCGGGTGGCCGCGCCGGAAGCCGAGCTGCCCGGCGAAGCGCGCGTCGTCGCGTTGCGGACCGAAGGCAGCGACGAGAGCCGGGACGTCCTGCGGGAGCTGCTGCCGGACGGGCTCCTGCTCGAGTCCACTGGAGACACTTCCTTCGCGGCGACCACGCTGCGGCCCTCGCCGGCCGAACTGTCCACTGTGGAGTCATTGCTTCGGGCGAAGCGGATCTACTGCGGTGTCAGCGATCCCGGACCCCGGGACGAAGCGTGGGAGTCGGCACGGTACGCGCTGGAGGTCGCGGCCCGGCGGCGCGTCCCGCTGGTCGTGGCCGGCGAGGTGGACGTGCACCAGCTGCTGGTCTCCGGGGCGCCGGACGGGCTGCGCGCGGCGCTCAGCCGTCGCGTGCTCGGGCCGCTGTTGGCCTACGACGCCGAGCAGCACACGGACCTGGTGCACACGGTGCGGGTGTTCCTGGAGTGCTCGGGCTCGCCGACGCGGGCGGCGAAGGCGCTGCACGTCCACGTCAACACGTTGCGCTACCGCATCGGCCGGGCGGGCGAGCTGCTCGGCGCGGACCTGACCGAGTTCACCGACCAGCTCGACGTCTACCTCGCGTTGCGCGCCGGCGACCAGGCAGGATGATGGGTACGTGGAACCCGAAATCACTTCGGCCCGGCAGGCGGGGTACGACCCGCGCGTGCTGGCCTTCGGGCGGCTGCAGGGCGCGGCGAACAGGCTGGAGTACCTGCTCGGGCGGGCGCTGGAGCGCGAGTGCGGGATCACGCACCTGATGTACGAGGTGCTGCTGATCGTGGGCCGCACGGGTGCGGACGGGCTGACCATGCGCGCCATCGCGCAGGAACAGGTGCTGACCACGGGTGGGGCGACCCGGCTGGTCGACCGGATGGAGTCGCTCGGCCTGGTCACGCGGACGGCGTCCCCGCGCGACCGGCGCGTCCAGCTCGTGCGGCTGACGCCGCTCGGCGAGGAGACCACGGTGCGGGCGAGCCGGCTACACGTCGAGAACATCGAGCAGCTGTTCTTCCGGCCGTTGCCCCCGGACCACCGCGAGCGGTTCGCCGAGGATCTGCGGACGTTGAGCCACTTCGCGCGGGACGCTCTCCCGCGGCTGCGTTAGAGCAGCGTCGCCGCGGCCAGCCCGAGGAAGAGCAGCGGGGCGGCGCCGGTGGCGAACTTGCGCGCTTTCAGGTGCGCGACGATCGCGCCGACGTAGAGAGAATCAGGCCGATCGCGGCGGCCACGCCCAGGGGCTCGAATCCCAGCAGGCCGACGAGCAGGCCCGCGGCGCCGGCGAGCTTGAGCGTGCCCAGCACGGGCAGCCAGCTCGGCGGGACGTCCACGGCGTTCGAAGTGGCCAGGACGAACGGGGCCTTGACCAGGTCGGCGACGCCGATTCCGGCGTTCAGGACGATCACGGTGATGATGACGGCGGTGTGCATGCCTTCCCGACGGGGCGGCCGCCGGGAAGGTGACCGGGCTGCGGCACACTCGCTCCGTGGGCAAGCAGAAGCGACGGGCCGGGGAATCCCCGAGGCCCAGAACCGCCGAGGAGTTCGGCGACGCGCTGCTGGCCGCCGCCTCCGAGACCGCGAGGGAAGTTCGCGGCGCGGCCAAGACTCACGCGAACCGGCTGGCACCGGACCTCGAGCTGCCGGCCGAGGCCGCCGACGGTGCCCGCCGGGCCGGGCGGCAGCTGATCTCCCGGGCCTGCCGGAGCGGCTGGCTGCCCGAGGACTTCGACCAGGCGGCCCGGCGGCGGGTCGACGAGTTCGCGCAGTCCTTCGTACTCGACACACTGGTCGCGTACGTCGAGCAGCCGGACCGGCTCGACGAGGTGGGCGCCGTCCGCTGGTGGACCGAGTCCGAGCCGCACCTGACGCAATGGGCGGCGAAGCACATCCTGACCCCGGCCGAGGCGCTGACCTCCGTCATCGAAGCCCTCGGCTTTCTGATGACCTTGCCGGCCTTGACCTCGCCGGGAGCCGCGACGCCGGCTCACCACGCTGTCGACGAGAAGAAGCTGAGCCGGGTCCGCGCGCTGCTGGCGAAGGCCGAGTCGAGCTCGTTCCCCGAGGAGGCCGAAGCCCTTTCGGCGAAGGCGCAGGAGCTGATGACCCGGCACGCCCTCGACCGCGTGCTGGTCGAGGCCGGCGAAGCCGGGCCCGACGTGCCCGCGTCTCGCCGGATCTGGCTCGAAACCCCGTACGTCGACGCGAAGTCGCTGCTGGTCCACGTGGTCGCGAAGGCCAACCGCTGCCGGGCCGTCTTCGACGCGCGCTGGGACTTCGTCACGGTGGTCGGCGACGAGGACGACTTGGACGCCGTCGTGCTGCTGACGACGTCCCTGCTGGTCCAGGCGACGCGGGCGATGATCGCCGACCCGGCCGGCCGGGACCGGGCGTTCCGGAAGTCGTTCCTCGTCTCCTACGCCACCCGGATCGGCGAGCGCCTCGACCAGGCCGCCGAAGCGACCATCGCGGAGTCGCCGGACGCGGACCGGCTGCTGCCGGTGCTGGCGTCGCACGAGCTGAAGGTGAACGCGGCCTTCACCACGCTCTTCCCCCAGGTGGTGGGCAAATCGGTGACCGTGCGCAGCCATGAGGGCTGGCACGCCGGGCGGTCGGCCGCCGACCGCGCCCACCTTCACGACACCCGGTCGTGGGGGGGGGGGGGGGGGGGGGGGGGGGTTTTTTGGGTCTAAAGACAACCCGCACCCCCGGCCCCGGAACGACCCCCCCGCGCGCCCCACCCCCGCCCCCGGCGGGAGAGCCG
>NZ_JBFBAG010000043.1:0-101211 GCF_040682155.1 Amycolatopsis sp. NPDC051371 | reverse complement strand
AAGATCTGCAGGCCGCCGATCGTCGAGGTGATGGTGACGAAGATCAGCGTCGGTTTCAGCAGCGGCACTGTTTCTCACTCACGACCCTCAGCCGACCCGGAAGTCCTCGCGCCGCACCTTGCGCGTGTCCAGCCAGTACCGCCAGGTGAAGCCCGGCCAGATCGTCCGGTTGACGCCCTTTGCGTCCAGGTACCAGCTCTTGCAGCCCCCGCGCGTCCAAATCCCCTTCGCCAGCTTGCGCTGGATCGCGGTGTTGAACCGCTCCTGCACCTCGGGCTTCGGCTCGATCGCCTTCCCGCGGGCCAGCCGCAGCGCCTCGGCGACGTAGGAGATCTGCGCCTCGATCATGAACACGACGGAGTTGTGCCCGAGCCCGGTGTTGGGGCCGAGCAGGAAGAACAGGTTCGGGAAGCCGGCGACGGTGATCCCGAGGTGCGTCCGCATCCCCTCGGTCGCCCACTCCTTGCCCAGGTTGCGCCCGTCGCGCCCGACGATCTCCAGGTCGTCGAACGCGTCGGTGACGTGGAAACCGGTGCCGTAGACGATGACGTCGGCCTCGTGCTCGACGCCCGCGGCGTCCACGACGCTGTGCTCCCGGACCTCTTTCACGCCGTCGGTGACGACGTCGACGTTGTCCCGGGCCAGCGCCGGGTAGTAGTCGTTGGAGATGAGCACGCGCTTGCAGCCCATGGTGTAGTCCGGGGTGACCTTGCGCCGCAGCGCCGGGTCGGTGATCGCGCGGTCGATGTTGCGCTTGGCCAGGCGCTGCCCGAGCTTCATCACCCAAGACTGGCCGTTGAAGCCGATCGCGCGCGCTTCGAGCAGCCAGTACAGGACGTTCCGGTAGGCGCGCTGGGCCGGCGGGAACGCCTTGAACAGCGCGCGTGTGCGCCCGGACATTTCGTGGTCGGCCTTCGGCATGATCCACGGCGGCGTGCGCTGGAACAGCGTCAGCTCCCCCACCTCGGGCGCGATCTTCGGCACGAACTGGACCGCGCTGGCGCCGGTGCCGATGACGGCGACCTTCTTGCCCGTCAGGTCGACGTCGTGACGCCACCGCGCGGAGTGGAAGGCCGGGCCGGCGAAGTTCTCGATCCCGGGCAGCTCCGGGATCTGCGGCAGGTGCAGCGCCCCGACCCCCGCGACCAGCGCGCCCGCGACGAACTCGTCGCCGCCCCTCGTGGCGACGTGCCAGCGGTTCTCGTCGGCGTCCCAGCGGGCGCCGGTCATCTCCTGGCCGAAGCGGACGAACTTCCGCAGGTCGTGCTTGTCGGCGACCTCGCGCATGTACCGCCAGATCTCCGGCTGCGGCGAGTACGCCCGCGACCAGCCCGGGTTCTGCTCGAAGGAGAACGAGTACATGTGCGACGGGATGTCGCAGGCGCACCCGGGGTAGCTGTTGTCCCGCCACGTGCCGCCGACGTCGTGCGCCTTCTCGAGGATGACGAAGTCGTCGCGTCCCTCCTTGCGCAGCTGGATCGCCATGCCGAGACCGGAGAACCCGGTCCCGATGATGACGACCCCGATCTCCGTGCGGTTGCCCATCGCGCCTCCCGGTGCCTGTGCTCTGTTTGCCTGTTACTGGTCGTCCATCTTACTCAGAGTAGGTTACTACCGGTAGAGTGTCGCTCGTGACCACCGCGAAACGCAAGCGCATGCCCCGGGCCGAGCGGATGCGGCAGATGGTCGAGGTCGCCGAGCAGGTGTTTTCGGAGCGCGGCTACGCGGCGGCGTCCATGGACGAGATCGCCGAACTGGTGGGCGTCTCCAAGCCGATGCTCTACGAGTACTTCAACTCGAAGGAAGGCCTGCTGCTGGCCTGCATCCGCGAGTCGCGATCGGTCCTGCGCGAGGTCACCGAGCAGGCGACGGTCGGCGCGGCGACCGCCGAGGACGCCCTGCGCCGCGGCCTGCTCGCCTTCTTCGTCTTCATCCGGGACCGGCGCGAGGCGTGGTCGCTGCTGCGCCACGAGATGGCGCTGATCGGCACGCCGGCCGCCGACGAGGTCGAGGAGACCCGGCGCCAGCAGACCGACCTGATCGCCGCGCTGATGAGCGGCTACTTCGACAGCGGCGACGACCTACGCGCCGAAGCGGCCGCGGAATTCGTGGTCGGAGCGTGCGAACGGCTCGCGATCTGGTGCGAGCGACACGATGAGGTGAGCCCCGGAATGGCCACCGAATACGCCATGGACGTGCTGTGGAGCGGCCTCCAGCGCCGTGCACGGTAACCTGCGCGTGCATTAGGCCATTCGGTCGTTACTCAGCGCTGTCGTGTCGTGTGACACAGAGTTGCTCTACGGTACTGAAGACACGGTAGAAAGTGTGCTGGACCTTTACGACCGGGAGGGGGCGCGGCAGCGCGGTTCCAAGCAGTGTCGTTGGAAAAGCAGCGTCATGGAATCGCGGCGACCGCGTCACGGTTGTGTAGGCATGGAGAGGGGCGTGAGGCAGATGGTGGAAGCGATCACGGCGACGTACGTCCAGGAGGACGCCGACTGGGCGATCACGGTCAGCGGCCGCGGCAAGGAGCTGACCGACCGCGCACCCGGCATCATCGCCGCGCGGGACCGGGCCGACCAGCTGGTCGAGGAACTCGGCGGCGACGGCAAGAACACCGTCGTGCACCTGCTCAACGGCAGCGCGCTGGACTTCACCCAGACATACATGACCGCCCGGCTGACGCTCCCGAAGCTGCCGCCGCTCGAGGTCCCGCCGCCCGGCAGCGTGCCGAAGCAGCAGACCAGCGAGCAGGAACCGGCCGCGGCCCCGCCGCCGGCGGAGAAGAAACCGCAGCTGCCGCCGAGCAAGCAGCTCCCGAAAGCGGTCGAGGAGAGCAAGCCGGCAGCCGAGCCTGCCGCCGCCGAGAAGAAGGCGGAGCAGGCCAGCGCCTGAGCTGTCCTACTTGAGGAGCTTGCGCACCAGCAGGACGAGCACGAGGATGCCCCCGCCGATCAGCGGGAACTTGACCTTGGGGTTGTCGAGCTTGGCGCGCAAGCCGTCCTTGGCCGACTCCGCGAGCTTCTTCGGGTCGGCCTTGACGGTCAGCTGGTCGAGCGTCGCCGCCAGAGCTGTCCTGGCCTGCTCGATCTCACGCTCGATCGTCTCGGGATCGCGGGCCACTTGTCCTCCTCGCCGCAGGGACTTCCGGGCCCCAACCTAGTCGACCGCCCCACCGCCGCCGCACGGGCCACGCCGCACGCTACGCTTCCGAGTGCAGCGGGCCCGTAGCCCAATTGGCAGAGGCACATGGTTTAGGTCCATGCCAGTGAGAGTTCGAGTCTCTCCGGGCCCACGATCCGCTCATGAGCCCGGCTCGGCGCTTTGCGCCTTCGCCGGACTCCCTCGCTTCGTCGTATCTCCTGGGGGTGCAACCCCCAGACCCCGCCCGGCGGGCTCCGCCCCCGGACCCCGCCGTGGTCACCTTTGGTTCGTCGGCCGCCAGGTTTCCTCGGCATAAGCCGCCAGGGTGCGGGATGGTTTTCCCGTCAGTTGTTCGAAGTCGTTGGTGATGGGGGCGGATACTCCTGCTCGCACCATCTTGAACAGGTCCAGCATGTGGTCGACCCATGCGGTGGGGCGGCCCGACTTCTCGAAGTGCTTGCGGTGCTCGGCCGGTGTTGCGTCCACGTGGCGGATCGGGCGGCTTGATGTCTTTGCCAGTACCTTCGCCACCTCGCCGAACGTGAGCGATTCCGGTCCTGTGATCGTGTAGGCGTGGCCGTCGTGTCCTGCCTCCGTCAGGACTGTTACGGCTGCGTCGGCCAGGTCTTGGGTGTCGGTGAAACTGATCCGGCTCTTGCCGCTGCCCGCGTACAGCTCGTTCGTCTCGCGCAGTGCCCTCGCGAAGACCCACTCGTCCTCGTTGAAGTTCTGCAGGAACCAGTTCGGCCGCAGGATGGTCCAGCGCTTGCCGGAGTTCTGCACCGCCAGCTCGACGGCCCGCCTCGCCGCGTGGTCCGGTGCCTGCTCGACGCCCGCCGCGGACATCAGTACCACCCGTTGGACGGCCGGGGCCGCCTCGAGGAACCTCGTGATGATCGTGGCCGCGTTGTCGTCGCTGTCGAGTCCTTTGAGGAACACTGCCTCGGCGCCGCCGACTGACGCTGCCCAGGTTGTTTCGTCGTACCAGTCGAAACGGACCGGCGTCACCGAGTCAGGTGCTTCGCCGGGGTGGCGGCTCGCCGCCCGCACCGGTACCCCCGCCGCCGTCAACGCGTCCACCACGCGCCGTCCGGCCTTGCCTGTCGCACCTTCGATCCACACTGTCATTCCCCCAAGCTAGACACGGGCGGCGAGACGGTGAATGGCTGAAAAGCGCGTTGTGTTGTCCCAGCGTCTCGCTATGGTGGTCCGATGGACGTGCTCGCGGATGTGCTCGCGGCCCTGCGTGCCGGCACGCCGGTCGCCGCCCACACCGAGGCGCACGCGCCGTGGGGCCTGCGCTTCGACCACACCACCGGCGCCGCCTTCCACGTCGTGCTGGCGGGCACGTCCTGGCTGACCCCGCTGCCCGGCGGCCCGGAGTTCGAGCCGGTCGAGCTCGGCCCGGGCGACGTCGCCCTGCTCGGCCGCGGCGTCCCGCACGCCATGACGTCCACGCCCGGCACGACCCTGGTCGACTTCCGGCCCACGCGCCCATCGCCGGCCACGCCCTTCGGACGCGTTTCGCTGCCCGGCCCCGGCGCCCGCGCGACGATCGTCTGCGGGGCCTACCGGTTGCGGCGGCACCGGCCGCACCCGCTCCTGCGGGACCTGCCCGAGGTGGTGCACCTGCCCGCCGTGCCCGGCCGCCACCCCGGGCTGCGCGCGATGGTGCAGCTCCTCGGCGACGAGCTCGCGGCGCACCCGCCCGGCGCCGCCGTGGTGGCGCCCTCGCTGGTCGACGCGCTGCTGGTCTACATGCTCCGCGCGTGGCTGGGCGAGACGGCCGGGTCACCCGGGTGGTCGGGCGCGCTCGCCGACCCCGTGACGGCACGGGCGCTGGCCGCGATCCACGGCGACCCGGCCCGCGCGTGGACCGTCGAGCAACTCGGCGCCGCGGCCGGGCTGTCCCGGGCCGCGTTCGCCCGGCGGTTCACCGCACTGGTCGGCGAACCGCCGCTGACCTACCTCACCCGCTGGCGGATGACGATCGCCGGGCAGCTGCTGCGCGACACCGACAAACCCCTCGCCCAGGTCGCCTCGGCCGTCGGGTACGGGTCGGCGTTCGCTTTCGCCAAAGCCTTCCGGCGCGAGTACGCGACGACCCCCGGCGGCTACCGCCGCGCCGCGCTCAGCTGAATTCGACCGAGATGTGCGGCGCCAGCGCGCGCAGGAAGTCCGGCGCGTCGAAGATCTCCCCCGCCGACGCAACGCCTTTCGCCTTCGTCCGTCCACTCAGGATTCGCTCCACCGCTTCGACGGCGAGCGGCGCGCTGACCGCGTAGATGTCCTGCCCGCGGGCGACGGCCCGGCGCTCTTCGCCGCCGGAGCGGACCACGACGTCGACCACGAAGCTCTCGGCCGAGTCGCGCTCGCCGCCCGCGAACAGGTCCTTCGCGGCGTTGACCGTCATGTAGCTGGTCACGCTGGGAACTTCGAGGTGGCGCGGGATGGTGACGACGTCGGCCATCGAGAACTCCCCGAAGACGGGCTGTGTGCCCAGCGGTTCGGGAAACGGCCAATCGAGCGTCGGGAGGGCGTCGTCGCGGTGCTCCAGCCGGCCGCCCGCGAACCGGATGCGCTTGCTGCCACGGCGTTCCCGGGACACCCGGCCGGCGTTGAGGGTCCCCGCCGTCGGGCGCCAGCCGCTGAGGGCGTAGGCGACGTGGACCTCGTCGGCCGCCGTCCGGTCGCCCATGGCCGCGGTGGCCAGCAGGTCGCCCAGGCCGCCGAAGAAGGCCATCGCGGGCACCACCACGGTGTCCACGTCCAGCGCGAAGGTGTCGAGGTTGGCCTCGATCTCGGCCGCGACGTCCACGTACGGGACCCCGGCGCGGGCCGCGGCCTCGATCAGAGGGACGGCCGTCGCGGCGAACGGGCCCGCGCAGTTGATCACGGCCGCGACGCCGTCCAGCGCGCGGTCGAGCGAGGCCGGGTCGTCGACCGACGCCGGCCGCCCGCCCGGCAGCCGGGCCGCGTCACGGCCCGACAGGATGGGCTCGAAGCCGCGTCTGCGCAGCTCAGCAACGACGAAGCGCCCTGTGTGCCCGTAGGCGCCGTACACCAGTACCGAAGTCATGACGTCATCTTCGCGACGGTTCCGCGTCGGCAACAGTGTCCGGAACGACGTGATGCGTACACTTTCGGACATGCACGCAGTCGCGCTGGCCGCCACCGACGGGATGCTGTCCTTCGAGCTGACGATCGCGTCCGAGGTGTTCGGCGAAGACCCGCGGTACGACTTCGCCGTCTGCGGCTCGGGCCCGGTGCGGATCGGCCGCTTCCTCCTGGAGCCCGACGACGGCCTCGACCGGCTGGCGGGCGCGGGCACGGTGATCGTGCCCGGCTGGGCCGACGTCGACGCGGACCCGCCGGCCGATCTGGTCGAAGCGGTGCGGGCGGCGCACGCGGCCGGCGCGCGGGTGGCGTCCCTGTGCACGGGCGCGTTCGTGCTGGCCGCGGCCGGCCTGCTGGACGGCCTCCGCGCGACGACGCACTGGGCGCACACCGGCGTCCTCGCCGCCCGGTTCCCGCGGGTGACGGTGGACCCGGACGTGCTGTACGTGGACAACGGCAGCGTGCTGACGTCGGCGGGCAAGGCCGCGGCGATGGACCTGTGCCTGCACCTGGTCCGCGCCGACCACGGCCCGGCGGCGGCCAACGCGGTCGCCCGCCGGCTGGTGGTGCCCCCGCACCGCGCGGGCGGCCAGGCCCAGTACGTGTCGGCCCCGGTCCCCGCGCGCGACGACCACCCGCTGGCGGCGCTCCTCCCGTGGATCACGGCCCGGCTCGACCAGCCGCTGACGGTGGAGGACCTGGCTCGCCAGGCGAAGGTCAGCACCCGCCACCTGACCCGCCACTTCCACGCGGCGACGGGCACGACGCCGCTGCAGTGGTTGCTGACCCAGCGCATCCGCCGGGCGCAGGAGCTGCTGGAGAAGACGGACTCCGGGGTGGACTCGATCGCGGCGGCGGTCGGCATGGGGACGGCGACGACGTTGCGACGGCACTTCAACCGCACGGTGGGCGTGCCCCCGGACACCTATCGGCGGACGTTCCGCGGTTAGGGTCCGCCGGTTGGCCCGAGGGCTTGTCCGCGGCCCGATTTCTCTTGCAGCGGCGGGGTTGGGGTCGAGCCCGCGTCAAAGGTCAATAGCGCACGTCAGTCTGCAGCAGCGGCGGGTACACAGTGGACGGTTCGCCGTCGACTGTCGTCCCCGCGAACTGCAGCATCGCGCGCTGGGCGCCGTGCATCGGGGCCGGGTAGTTCAACGTCGGCGCCGAAACCTCGTCCAGGCGCGCCAAGTCCGCCGGAGAAAGCGTCACTTCGAGACCCTCGAGGTTCCCCGTCAGGTGCTCCAGCCGCCGGGCGCCGACGATCGGGACCACCGTCCCGGGCCGGGCGCGCAGCCACGCCAAGGCAACCGCCGCCGACGTCGTCTCCAGCGCCGAAGCGATCGAGGCCACCTCGTCGATGACGACGTACTCCTCGTCCGTCGGGCCACCGACGTACGCCGCCCGGGCCGAATCGACGACGCCGTCGGCCCCGCGCCGGTACTTGCCCGACAGGAAGCCACCCTTCAGCGGGCTCCACGGCGTCAGCGCGATGCCCTGGTCGAGCGCGAACGGCGCCAGCTCACCCTCCACCGTCCGCGCCAGCAGCGAATACTCCACCTGCAGCGCGATCAACGGCGTCCAACCCCGCAGCAGCGCCGTCGTCTGAGCCTGCGCCGTGACCCACGCCGGGGTGTTCGAGAAGCCGACGTAGCGGATCTTACCCGCGCGCACGAGGTCGTCGAGGGTCCGCATGGTCTCCTCGATCGGCGTGTGGCGGTCCCACATGTGCAGCCAGTACAGGTCGAGGTGGTCGGTCCGCAGCCGCCGCAGCGTCTCGTCGAGCTGGGCGATGATCGATGCGCGCCCCGCGCCGCCGCCGTTGGGGTCCCCCGGGTGCATGTTGCCGAAGAACTTCGAGGCGAGCACGACGTGCGAGCGCAGGCCCGGCCGCGCCGCGAAGAAGTCGCCGAGGATCTTCTCCGAGTGGCCGTTCGTGTAGAGGTTGGCCGTGTCGACGAAGTTCCCGCCGAGGTCGAGGTAGGTCGCGAGGATCTTCTCGGATTCCTCGACGCTGCACCCGGCGCCGCCGGGGTCCTCGCCGAAGGTCATCGCGCCGAGCGCGAGCGGGCTGACGCGCAGCCCGGACCGGCCGAGGGTGACGTAGTGGTCGAGTGACATGGAACTCTCCTCTGGTGTCGGATTGACCACCACAGGAAACCGCGAACTACCAGCTGAACGGTAGATCGATCGACGCAACCTCTTGCCCAATCCGCGCGACTTCGATTGCCTGCGGCAAGCCGGCGTGGTTCCCTTGACGCGTGCTGACCGAGCTCCGCGACCTCGTCGCCACCCACGCGCGCGCCGACCTGCGCACGCCGATCCCGGGCCTGCGACTGTCCGAAGTGGACTCCAGCGAGCCGCACCACTCGCTGGCCGAGCCGCTCCTGGTCGTCATGGCCCAGGGCGGCAAGCGCCTGCTGCTCGGCGAGCAGGTGCACGAGTACCGCGCCGGGCAGTACCTGCTGGTCAGCACCGACCTGCCGGTGACCGGCCACTTCGTCGGCGCGACGCCGGAGACGCCGGCACTGGGCCTCGGGCTGGCGCTGCGACCCGCGGCCATCGCCCCGCTGCTGCTCGAAGCCCCGCCCGGCCGGTTCTCGCGCACCCCGCCGGCGTCGCCGATCGCGACCGGGGACGCGAGCCCCGAACTGCTCGACGCCGCCGTCCGGCTGCTGCGGCTGCTCGACCACCCCGCCGACGCGCCCGTGCTCGCCCCGCTGATCGAGCGGGAGATCCTGTGGCGGCTGCTGACCGGCCCGCACGGCGGCCTGCTCCGGCAGATCGGCCTGGCCGACAGCGGTCTGGCCCACGTCGGCCGGGCGATCCAGTGGATCCGCGTGAACCACGCCGAGCCGATGCGGGTCGACGAACTCGCGAAGCTGAGCGGGATGAGCGCGTCGGCGTTCCACCGGCACTTCCGCGCGGTCACGGCGATGAGCCCGCTGCAGTTCCAGAAGCGCATCCGCCTGCAGGAGGCCCGCTCGCTGCTGCTGGCCGACGCGGGCGACGTCGCGGGCGTCGGGCACCTCGTCGGCTACGACAGCCCGTCGCAGTTCAACCGCGAGTACCGCCGGCTGTTCGGCGCCCCGCCCGGCCAGGACGCGGCACGGCTGCGCGCGGCCGCCGCCCCGGTCGGGCCACAGCTGCCCTGAGGTCCGATCCGTTCAAGACCCGCGGCCACGGCGGTGCGACGCTGACCGCATGGCTGTGAACCTTTCCGCGGCGGCGTCGTTCATGGCGACGCACGCCCGGCTCCTCGACCGACGCCGTTTCGAGCTGCTCAGCGGCGAAACCGACGCCGATGCCGTGCTGGCGGCCGTCGACGGCTACCGCAACCCCGACGGGGGCTACGGCTGGGGCCTCGAGCCCGACCTGCGGGCGCCGGAGAGCCAGCCCGGCGGCGCCCTCCACGCGTTTGAAGTGTTCGAAGAGATCGGGCCGGACACCACCCCGCACGCGGCCCGGCTCTGCGACTGGCTGGCTTCGGTCTCCACGCCGGACGGCGGCCTGCCGTTCGCGCTGCCGGTGGCGGACCCGGCGGGCTGCGCGCCCTTCTGGGTCCAGGCCGATCCGGCGGTGGCCACGCTGCAGAGCACGGCGTTCGCCGCCGGTGTCGCCCTGCGCGTCGCCCGGCACGACCAAGCGGTGCGCGAACACCCGTGGCTCGCCGCGGCGACGGAGTACTGCTTCCGCGAAATCCGGGCCCTGAGCGAGGCCCCGCACGCGATCGCGCTGTCGTTCGCGGTGGGCTTCGTGGACGCGGCCCACGACTTCCACGCCGAGGCGGCGACGCTCCTGGACCGGCTGGCGCCGTTCGTCTCCTCGGACGGCTTGGTCCCGGTGGCCGGCGGTTCGGAGGGGGAAACCCTGCGCGCACTGGACTTCGCGCCGCTGCCGGACCGCCCGGCCCGCGCGTTGTTCAAGGACGCCGTGATCGACGCGGAGCTGCAGCGGCTCGCCGGCGAGCAGCACGACGACGGCGGCTGGCGGGTCGACTTCGCGAGCTTTTCGCCCGCGGCGGAGCTTGAGTGGCAGGGCTATGCGACGGTCCGCGCGGTCTCGATCCTGCAGGGCAACGGAGTGCTCTGACGATCTACACGAGCAACGCCGGAGTTCACCCGCCCGTGGCACGTCGTGTCACGGGCGGTGAGCGGTCACGCGGCTTCCGGTGAGCGCCGCCGTACCCGTACTGTGACGGGGAAGCCGGTGCCCGGAGGTGAAGCATGTCGTCGCGCAACCCGTTGAGCTGGTTCGCCCGCTGGGCCGACTGGTTCGAGGAGCGCGGCGTCTACGTGCCCGGCGAGGAAAGCCGCGCGGTCGATCCCATCCGGGATTTCGGCTGGTTGATGGCATCCTGGGTGGCCGGCGTGGCGATCTTCATCCTGCTGTTCGCCCTCGCGGTTTAAGTGGCATGTCGGCAGTGATTGTCACCACCCGTGCCGTTCCGGTCACGGATTGGCCACGGCGCGGCACCAGGTGCGCGACAACCCCCCGTGTCTCCTCGTAACCACGCGCGATCACGGCCAGAGTGGAGCGGGTTCGCCCGGCACGCCCCGTTGCCGTACGGCACCCCCGAACCGCCGACTGGAGTACCCGCGATGGCGCTCGCGCGCACGTGCAAGATCATGTTCACCACAGGACTGCTTTCCCTGGCGGTGGCGTGCGGGGTCCCTGCGGCGCAGGAGGGCACCGCGGCCCTCGGCGCGGGCGGCGGTCAAGCGGGCGCCAGCGCGGCGCAGGCGGGCAACGACCTCAAGTTCGGCGCCGACCACCGGTTCGCCAGCGGCGTCACCATCTCGGTCGGCTCGCCGGAGTCGTTCAAGCCCAGCGCATCGGCGTACCCGCGCAGCCCCCGCGGCGCGGCCTTCGACGTCCAGCTGACCAACGACGGCGCGACGACGTACAAGCTTTCGGGCCTCACCGTCGCCGCGACCTCGGCGGGCACCCCGGTCAAGCAGGTCGTGGACACGACCCAAGGGTTCACCGGCATCACCGACGCGGGCAAGGACGTCGCGCCCGGCCGCTCGGTGCACGTCACCCTGGCTTTCGCGGTACCGCAGGAGCCGACGCAGCTGCGCCTGCAGATCCGGCCGAGCGCGACCGAGGCCGCCGCGGTCACCTACTGCGGTCCCGCTTGACGTTAGGCTCGGGTTTATGACCGAGCGACTTTCCCCCGGCGACGAAGCCCCGGACTTCACCCTGCCCGACAGCGAGGGCAAGGACGTCTCGCTGCGCGACTTTCGCGGCAAGTCCGTCGTCGTGTACTTCTACCCGGCGGCGAGCACGCCGGGCTGCACCAAGCAGGCCTGCGACTTCCGCGACAACCTCGCCGAGCTGAACGACGCCGGCTACCAGGTGATCGGCATTTCGCCGGACAAGCAGGCGAAGCTCGCGAAGTTCGTCGAGACCGAGAAGCTGACCTTCCCGATGCTGGGCGACCCCGACAAGGGCGTCATCGAGGCGTGGGCCGCGTACGGCGAGAAGAAGAACTACGGCAAGACGTACCTGGGCGTCATCCGCTCGACGTTCGTCGTCGACGCCGACGGCAAGATCGCCCACGCCTTCTACAACGTCCGCGCGGCCGGGCACGTGGCGAAGCTGATCCGCGACATCGGTGTGACTTCCTGATCACCCGCTGACCGGTTCCCCACATCCTTTCGCGACGCTGCCTGGGCCACGAAAGGGAGGTTCTCGTGATCCAGGCAAGGAAAGTCACCGCGCTCGCCGCGGCCGTGCTGGCCGCGGCGACGCTCGGCGCGACCCCCGCCCAGGCCCCCGACGGCGTCGTCGCCCACGACCTCGCGGTATCGGCCGCCGAGCGCCAGGCGGTGCTCGATTACTGGACGCCGCACCGCATCGCCGCCATGCCGACCGGCCCGTCCACGCCCGGGACACCCCCGGCCGACGGCCCGGACGGCGCCGGGTTCGCCACCGGCACCGCGGTGGACCGCACGATCGGCCGGCTTTTCTTCGTCGACCGCGGCGAGGACGAGAGCTGCACCGCGACGCTGGTCGCGGCGGCCAACCGCAGCACGATCGTCACGGCCGGGCATTGCGTGCACGGCATGGACCTGATCGGCAACGATCCACAGTGGACGGACAAGGTGCTGTTCGTCCCCGGCTTCCGCGACGGCACCCGGCCCTACGGCGAGTTTGTCGCGCGGACCGCCTTCGCCGACCCGACCTGGGTCGCCGACGACCAGCAGAACGGCCACGACCAGGCGTTCCTCGTGCTGAACCCCGACGACCACGGCCGGCGCGCCGCCGACGTCACCAAAGCCGCCCAGCCGATCGGAATGCGCCTGCCCGGGAAGCTGCCCGCGCAGGAGTTCGGCTACCCGCGCGCCGCGAAGCAGCCCGGCCACCAGGGCCGCCCGGAGTTCACCGGGCAGCGCGTCGCGCACTGCTGGGGCGCACCGAAGGAGAACCCGGGCAGCGACGAGGTCGAGATGCCGCGCGGCCAGTGGGGCGTGCCGTGCGACATGGGCGGCGGCGCCAGTGGCGGCCCCCGGCTGACGTCGTTCTCGGAGAAGACCGGCTACGGTGTGGTCGTCGGCGTCGACACCGAGGGCTGGTACCTGAAGCCCGACGGCTCGCTCTGCCTCGACCAGACACCGGACTGCACGCGGTACCTGTTCGGCCCGCAGTTCACGAAGGCCGTCACGGAACCGCTGTACCGGCGGGCAGCCGCAGCGTGAACGTCGAGCCCTGACCCGGCACGGACACCACGGTCGCCGTCCCGCCGTGGGCTTCCGCGAGCTTCCGGACGATCGCGAGCCCCAGGCCGCTGCCGCCGGTTCCCCGCGTCCGGGCCTTGTCGGCCCGCCAGAACCGGTCGAACACGTGCGGCAGGTCCTCGGGCGCGATCCCGGCGCCGGTGTCGGCGACCTCGATGACGACGTCGTCGCCGTCCCGGCGCCCCCGCACCTCCACCGAGCCGCCGGCCGGGGTGTGCCGGACGGCGTTCGACACCAAGTTGCCGACGGCCTGCCGCAGCCGCACCGGATCGGCGGTCAGCTCCAGCACGTCCACCGAAACCGAGAGCGCCACGTCCGCCGGCCGGAAACCGGCGACGACCTGGGCCAGCAGGGCCGCCGCGTCCACCGGCTCCGGGTGCAGCCGCAGCGCGCCGGCGTCGGCGAGCGCGAGGTCCTGCAGGTCGTCGACGATGTGCTGCAGGTGGACGGCCTCTTCGAGCAGCGAGTCGACCAGCTCGTCGTCGAGCCGGCTGATGCCGTCCTGGGTCGCTTCCAGCCAGCCGCGGATGTTGCTCAGCGGCGTGCGCAGCTCGTGCGCGATGTCGCTGACCATCGCCTTCCGGGTCTCCTCCAAGCGTTCCCGGCTCGACGACATCGCGTTGAACGCGGTGCCGAGCCGGGCGATCTCGTCGCGGCCACGCACCTTGACCTGCGCGCCGGTCTCGCCGGCCTCCATCCGCTGCGCCGCACCGGTGAGCGCCCGCAGCGGGCGGATCAGCCGGAGCCCGGCGAACGCCGTGACCAGCAGCGTCAGCAGGAGGATCCCGCCGGCGACCTGGAAGAGCCGGACCTGGTTCTCCGGCGACAGCGTGAACCCCGCGGGCGGTTCGCCGGACGGCGCGGTGAGGTAGAGCGACGCGGCGGGCGCCACGTACGGCGTCAGCTGCTCCCGGCGTGCCGCGTTCAGGCACGACCGCACGGCCTGCTCGGACTCCTCGGCCGCGACGCCCCGGTGCACCCACGTGAAGTCGAGCAGCACCTGCACCTGGGCCAGCGGTTTCGACTCCGGCCCGCGGTTGAGGCACGCGTTCACGAGCGTGGAGAGCTGGTCCAGCGCCGCCTGCTCGGACTTCGCCGGCCGGCTCAGCGCGGTGCCATTGCAGGAGGAGAGCACGAACGGGTCGGCACCCTCGATCCGCGGGTGCCCGCCCGGCGACGTCTCGATCGAGCCGAGGCCCGAGCGGCCCTGCACGCACCGCAGCACGCGCTGGGCGACGGCGGCGAGGTTCGCGCGGTCGGCCTCGGACAACGCGTACGGGCCGGCCGCGTCGGGGTCGATCCGGTCGGCGGTGGTGTCCTGGCCGAGCCCGGAGTCGACCGACAGCGGGTCGACGACGATCGAGGGCCGCAGCGGCAACGGCCGGCCGTCGGTGGCCGAATCGGCGATCGGGGTGCCGTCGGTCAGCGTCAGCGCGATGCGGCGGCCGGAAATGGCCGCGGTACCGCGCACCTGGTCACCGACGGCGTGCCAGTCCGGGTGCGTGGCGGCGTACTTCAGCAGGCCGCGGTAGATGTTCCCGTCGTCGGCGAGCGCCTGGCCCTGCTCCTGCTGGATCGCGCCGGACGTCGTGCGCGCGGCGAGCCACGCGGTCGCGGCGATCGAGGCCACCGCGACCAGCGCCGACAGCACGAACAACCGCAGGAGGAGGCTACGGCGCATCGGCGCCCGAGGTCAGCTTGTAGCCGACGCCGTAGACGGTGAGCAGCCGCGCCGGGCGCCGTGGCTGCGCCTCGATCTTCTTGCGCAGGTTCATCACGTGCACGTCGATCGCGCGTTGCGTGATGTAGCGGTCGAAGCCGTGCAGGTGCTCCAGCAGCTGCCCGCGGGTGAAGACGCGGTCGGGCTGGGCCGCCATCAGCTCCAGCAGCCGGAACTCGCCGGGTGTGCAGTCGATCGGCCGGCCGTCGACGGTCACCTCGTGGCGCATCGGGTCGACGGTCAGCGAGCCGACGCGCGCGGCGCCGCTGCCGGGCCGGCCCGGCGCGGCCCGCCGCAGCAGCGTCCGGATCCGGGCCATCAGCTCGCGCGGGCTGAACGGCTTGGTGACGTAGTCGTCGGCGCCGAGGTCGAGCCCGGCGAGCAGATCGTCCTCTGTGGACCGCGCGGTGAGCATGAGCACCGGCAGGTCGGACTCCGCGCGCAACGTCCGGCAGATCTCCAGGCCGTCCACCCCGGGCAGCATCACGTCGAGCACGAGCAGGTCCGGCGGGTGCCGGCGGACGAGGTCGAGCGCGACGGCGCCGTCTCCGACGACGACCACGGTGTGGTGCTCCCGCTCGAGGTAGCGCCGGACGAGCTCCGCCTGCTTGGCGTCGTCCTCGGCCAGCACGATGTGGGCGCACATGGGTCCGAGCATAAGCGCCGCTACCGGAAGACCACGCTTTCCTGACCGGTCCCTGACATTCCGCTGCGAGCGTGACGCCCATGAGCACTACCCGATCGGGTGGCCGGTGGGCGGTCGTCGCCGTCGTCGCCGTCCTGGGTGCGACGGCGTACTTCGTCGTCGACCACGGGCGCGGGACCGCCGCCCCGGCCGCGCCGCCGCCCGCCGTGGCCACCGTCGCCGTCCGGAAGACCGACCTGGCGAACACGCAGTCGTTCACCGGCACCCTGGGGTTCGGTGCTCCGACGCCGGTGAAGGGCACGGGTTCCGGGACCGTGACGAAGCTGCCCGCCGTCGGCGACGTCGCCCAGCGCGGCAAGGCACTGTACTCAGTGGACGGCCGGGGAGTGCCGGTGTTCTTCGGCGACACCCCGCTGTTCCGCAAGCTCGACAACCCCGACCTCACCGGCCCGGACGTCGCCGTCGTCGCCGCAAACCTGAACGCGCTCGGCTACAAAGTGGGTCACCCGAAGACGTTCACGTTCGCCGAAACCTTGAAGAAGTGGCAGAAGAAGGCGGGCCTCGAGGAGACGGGAGTCCTGGACATCGGCCAGGTCCTCGTGCTGCCTGGGCCGGTGCGGGTCAACTCGGTGACCGCGCAGCCCGGCGACCCGGTCGCCGGACCACTGCTCACGGTCAGCGCCACGACGAAGGTGGTGGTCGCGCCGGTGTCCGCTTCGGACGTCGCGGCGATCAAGACCGGCGCGCCGGTGACGGTGGCCCGGCCGGACGGCAAGGAGGTCGCCGCCAAGGTGACGTCGGTGAGCACGGACGTCACGGGCTCGCCGGAAGGCGGACCGCAGGGGCCACCCAAGGTGAACGTCACGGTCACTCCGGACGACCCGAAGTCCGTAGCGGACCTCGATTCGGCGTCGGTCGAGGTGCGGATCGCCACCGAGACGCACGCGGGCGTGCTCGCGGTGCCGGTCGGGGCGCTGCTGGCGCTGCGCGAAGGCGGGTACGCCGTGCAGCTGCCGGACGGGACCCTGAAAGCCGTCAAGACCGGGATGTTCGCGCGCGACCTCGTCGAGATCAGCGGCGCGGGGATCACCGAAGGCCTCAAAGTGGTGACGACGTCGTGACGCCGGTGCTGGCCCTGCGCGGGGTGAGCAAGCGCTATCCCGGTGACGTCGTCGCGCTCGACGACGTCACGCTGAGCGTGTCCGACGGCGAGCTGCTGGCGATCGTCGGGCCGTCGGGGTCCGGGAAGTCGACGTTGCTGCACATCGCCGGGACGCTCGACCGCGCGACGTCCGGCACGGTCGAGGTGGGCGGCGCCGACGTCACGACGTTGTCCGACCGGCAGCTGTCCGCGCTGCGCGGGCGCCGGCTGGGGTTCGTGTTCCAGCAGTTCCACCTGACCGACGGACTGTCCGCAGTGGACAACGTGGCCACCGGGCTGCTGTACGCCGGGGTGCCGCGCCGCCGTCGCCGTCCGCTCGCGCTGGACGCGCTGGGGCGGGTCGGGCTGGCGCACCGCGTCTCCCACCGGCCGCACGAGCTGTCCGGCGGGGAACGCCAGCGCGTCGCGATCGCGCGCGCCGTCGTCAACGATCCGGCGCTGGTGCTGGCCGACGAGCCGACCGGTGCGCTGGACACCGCCAACGGCCAGGCCGTGCTGGACCTGCTGACCGGGCTGCACGCCGAGGGCACGACGATCGCGGTCATCACGCACGACCGGGGCATCGCGGCCGGGCTGCCCCGGCGCGTCGAGTTCCGCGACGGCCGGATCGTCGGGGATTCGGCGTGACGCCCGCCGACGTGCTCGGCCTGGGCCTGCTGGGCATCCGGACGCGACCGCTGCGGGCGGCGTTGTCGGCGTTGGGGATCTCGCTCGGCATCGCGACGCTGATCGTGGTCACCGGCATCCCGGCGTCGAGCCAGGCGGCGCTGCTCGACCAGCTGACCGCGCTGGGGACGAACATGCTGCGCGCCGAACCGCAGCCGAACCAGACGCCGCCGGAGGTGCTGCCGGAGTCGGCGGTGGGGAGCGTGCGGCGGATCGGGCCGGTGACCACGGCGGCGGCCGTCGCGAACACGCACGCCGTCGTCCGGCGGTCCGACCGCGTCGACCCCCAGGACGGCTCGGGTCTTTCGGTGCTCGCCGCGTCACCCGACCTGCTGCCGGCATTGAACGGCAGTGTCCAAACAGGACGGTTCGAAGATTCGGACCTGCCGGTGGTGGCGCTGGGCTACGTCGCCGCGTCCCGGCTCGGCATCCCACGCGTGGTGCCGGGACAGCCGCCGCCGGTCGTGCTGATCGGGACGACCTGGTACACGGTCACCGGGGTGCTCGCGCCGATGCCGCTGGCTCCGGACGTCGAGCGCGCGGTGCTCGTGAGCTGGGGTTCGGCGAAACGGTTCCTGGGCTTCGACGGGCACCCGACGGTCGTGTACGTGAAGGCGCGCGAGGACGCGATCGCCGACGTCCGCGCGGTGCTGCCGGCGACGCTGAACCCGGAGCTGCCGGGCTTGGTCCAGGTGTCCCGGCCGTCGGACGCGCTGGCGGCGAAACAGGCGACGCAGACGGCGTTCTCCGCGCTATTCCTGGGTTTGGCGGGAGTGGCGCTGCTGGTCGGCGGCGTCGGTGTCGCGAACACGATGTTCGTGTCGGTGCTGGAACGCCGTCGCGAGATCGGCCTGCGCCGGGCTTTGGGCGCGACGCGCGGGAACATCCGCGACCAGTTCCTCACCGAAGCGGTGGCGTTGTCGGGGCTCGGCGGCTGTGCGGGAACGGTGCTGGGCGTGCTCGTGACCTGGGGCTACACGACTTACCAAGGCTGGCCACCGGTGATTCCGTTCTTGGCGGTGGCGGGCGGCGTCTTCGGAGCGCTGGTGGTGGGGGTGCTGGCGGGGCTGCACCCGTCGCTGCGCGCCGCGCGGATGCCGCCGACGCAGGCGCTGGCATGAGTCGCTCACGGCGTGCTGACGAGTTCCTGAAAAGCGCCGGTCATGCTTCCGGTATGGCTCTTCGTCTCCTGGCTGGTCTGGTTCTGCTGCTCGGCTTGGCCGCGTGTTCGTCCCCTCCTCCGGCGCCGCCGCAGGTGGCTTCGCTCACGACGCCTTCGTCTTCTCCGGCTTCGGTCGCTCCTTCCACGGACGCGGACGGCGGCCGCCCGCGCCACCGCGTCGACGAGACAGCGGAGGAGTCCAACCGCCTGATCGAGCCGTGGCGCACGTGCATGAAGGACCACAACGCGGACGTCGACACGCAACCGAACACCATCGAGGGCGCGAAGAAGTGGAGCGCGGACCACAAGGACGCGGGCGACGCGTGCCGTGCGAAGCTGCCGCTGCTGCCGTGGGGGATGGACCGGGAGAACCCGGCGTACCAGGACAACATGCACAAGTGGGTCCAGTGCATGAACGACCAGGGCATGCACGTGGCGGAGACCCCGGACAACGACGAGTCGCCGTGGACGTATTCGAGCGACTCCCAGCCGCCGAACTCCGACAAGATCGAGCACGACTGCGAGGTGGCGATCCTCGGGCCGAGCGACAAGTAGTCCTGGCAGTGACTGCCAGGACCGTGTCAGCGCCGTGAGCGCTCCGTGCCAGCGACGCCCGCCAACCTTCGGGTGTCGCAACGCAAAGGAGCCTTCATGCACACCCCGGTCACGATCATCGGCGCCGGCCTCGGCGGACTCACGCTCGCCCGCGTCCTGCACGTCCACGGCATTCCCGCCACCGTCTACGAAGCCGAGCCGTCGCCGACGTCCCGCACGCAGGGCGGGATGCTCGACATCCACGACTACAACGGGCAGGTCGCGCTCGAGGCGGCCGGCCTGATGGCCGAGTTCGGCGGTCTCGTCCTGGAGGGCCGCCAGGCGATGCGGGTCCTCGACCGGGACGGCACCGTCCGGTTCGAGCAGCCCGACGACGGCACGGGCGGGCGCCCCGAGGCCCAGCGCGGCGAACTCCGGCGGATGCTGCTCGACGCGCTCCCGGCCGGCACGGTCCGGTGGGGTCGCAAGGTCACCGGCGTCCGCGCCCTCGGCGACGGCCGCCACGAGGTGAGCTTCGCCGACGGCTCCGCCTTGGACACCGAACTGCTGGTCGGCGCGGACGGCGCGTGGTCCCGGGTCCGGCCGCTGCTGTCGGCGGCGACCCCGGAGTACACGGGCGAGGCGTTCGTCGAGATCTACCTGTTCGACGCGGACACCCGGCATCCGGCCGCGGCGAAGGCGGTCGGTGGCGGCTCCCTGATGGCGCCCGCGCGGGACCGGGGCATCTTCGCCCACCGCGAAAGCGGCGACACGCTGCACACGTACGTGTCCCTCACCCGGCCGCTGGACTGGTTCGCGGCGATCGACTTCACCGACGCGGCCGCGGCCACCGAGCGGATCGCGGCGGAGTTCGCCGGCTGGGCCCCGGAGCTGAGGGCGCTGATCACCGAAGGCGACACGCCGCCGGTCCTGCGCCCGCACTACACGCTGCCGATCGGGCACCGCTGGTCGCGAGTGCCGGGAGTGACCCTGCTGGGCGACGCCGCGCACCTCACGCCCGCGAACGGCGAAGGCGCCAACCTGGCCATGCTCGACGGCGCGGAACTGGGCCAGGCGCTGGCCTCGCATCCTGCGGACGTCGAGCTTGCTTTGGCTCAGTACGAGGAGACGATGTTCCCGCGCAGCAAGGAGATCGCTGTCCAGGGCGCCGAGTTCACGGAGCTCATCGCCGGCAGCGACGACACGAACACGGTGCAGCGCCTGATCGACGCCTTCACCGAGTTCACCGCCCAGGACTAACCCTCCGCCAGCTCCCGCAACGCCGGCAGAAGGGCGCGCAGAGCCCGCCCCCGGTGGGAAACCGCGTCCTTCTCCGCCGGCTCCATCTCCGCCGACGTCCGCGACTCACCGTCCGGCTGGAAGATCGGGTCGTACCCGAAGCCGTTCGTTCCCCGCCGCGAGCGGACCATCGTCCCGCGCCACTCGCCGCGGACCACCGTCTCCTCGCCCGACAAAAGAACCAACGCCGCCGCGCAGACGAACTGCGCTCCCCGCCGCTCGTCCGGCACGTCACCGAGCTGGCCCAGCACCAGGTTCAGGTTCGCCTCGTCGTCGCCGTGACCACCCGACCACCGCGCCGACAACACCCCCGGCATGCCGTTCAACGCGTCGATCGCGATGCCCGAGTCGTCGGCGATGGCGGGCAGACCACAAGCCGCCACCGCGTCACGGGCCTTCGCCACGGCGTTGCCCTCGAAATCGGGCGCGGTCTCCGGGGCCTCCGGGAACGCGGGGACGTCCGCGAGCCCGACGACCTCCAGACCGGAAATTCCTTCCGCGGAAAGAATCCGCCGCAGCTCGCCGAGCTTCTTCTCGTTGCGCGTGGCCAGAAGCAGCTTCGTCACTTCGAGCCCTTCTTCTTGTCCGGACGCGGTTCCGGCAGCTCGCCCGGGTACGGCAGCGCCAGCGCCTCGTTCTGCAGGCGGGTCAGCTCTTCGCAACCCGCCTGCGCCAGGTCCAGCATCTTGTCCAAAGTGGACCGCGCGAAGGTCGCACCCTCGCCGGTGCCCTGGACCTCGATCAGCGTGCCCGCGTCCGTCGCCACCACGTTCATGTCGACCTCGGCGCGCGAGTCCTCTTCGTAGGGCAGGTCGAGCCGCACCCGGCCGTCGACCACGCCGACGCTCACCGCGGCCACCGACGACGACAGCGGCTGCGGGTCGTTGAGCCGGTTCGCCGCGCCCAGCCACGTGATCGCGTCGGCCAGCGCGACGTAAGCGCCGGTCACCGCGGCCGTGCGGGTGCCGCCGTCGGCCTGGATGACGTCGCAGTCGATGACGATCGTGTTCTCGCCCAGCGCCGCCAGGTCGATGCAGGCGCGCAGCGAGCGGCCGATCAGCCGCGAGATCTCGTGCGTGCGCCCGCCGATCCGGCCCTTCACCGACTCGCGGTCACCGCGGGTGTTGGTCGCGGACGGCAGCATCGCGTACTCGGCGGTCACCCACCCGAGCCCGGACCCGGCCCGCCAGCGCGGCACGCCTTCGGTGACACTCGCGGCGCACAGCACCCGGGTGTCGCCGAATTCGATCAGCACCGACCCCGCCGGCCACCGCTGGAACCCCCGGGTGATCTTGATGTCACGGAGCTGGTCGTCGTTCCTGCCATCTTTTCGAGCCACGGGAGCACTCTAGGACCGGCGGCTCAGACGTCGTAGACGGCACCCTGCTTGACGACCTCGGCCCCCGGGAACTCCGTCGAAGCCTCGGCCAGAACCGCGCCCGCGTCCGTCCACGGCGCGATGTGCGTCAGCAGCAGCCGCCCGACCGCGGCGTCGCGCGCCAGCTCGCCGGCCTGCTTCCCCGAGAGGTGCACGCCGGCCGGGCGTTCGGCCGAATCCGTCCAGGACGCCTCGGCGAGCAGCAGGTCGACGCCGTCGGCGAGCTCGTTCAGCGCCGCGCACGGCCCGGTGTCGCCGGTGAACGCGAGGATCCGGCCGCCGTAGGAGATGCGCAGGCCGTACGCCGGGGTCGGGTGGTCGACCTCGACCGCGACGACCTCGAACGGACCGATCCGGAACGGCTCGGCCCGCAGCGGCCGGAAGTCGTAGACGTCGGTGAGGTCGGTGCTGGCCCGCTCGGCCTCGTTGGGCGCGTACGCGTTCGCGAGCCGCAAAGGCGCGTCGTGCGGCGCGTACAGCGGCAGCAGGCGCGGGCGCGCGGGGTACGGGGGCGCCGGGTGGTAGCGCCGCAGGACGGTGAGCGCGCTGACGTCGGCGCAGTGGTCCGGGTGCAGGTGCGTGAGCACCAGGGCGTCCAGGTCGAACGGGTCGGCCACGGCCTGCAGCTGCGCCAGCGTTCCGTTGCCGAGTTCGAGGCCGAGCAGGAAGCCCTCCGCCTCGACCAGGTAGCCGGACGCGGCGGTGTTCGGCCCGGGGATGCTGCCGGAGCACCCGAGGATGGTCAGTCGCACTTCGCCACCCTAAGCGCCAAGACGCCTGATCACGCGGTGGTGGGAGCGAGGACACCCGGGGCGAATCCCATGAACCGCGCGGCCAGCCGGGTGAACGGCTCGGCCGAACCGGTGGCGAGGAACTCGTGCCGCGGCGGGGTCTCCCGGGTCGTCAGCAGGTCCCGCTCGGTGAGGATCCGGACGACGTCCTTCGCGGTCTCGTCCGCACTCGAAACCAGGGTGACTTCCTGGCCCATCACGATCTGCAGCACGCCCTGCAGGAGCGGGTAGTGCGTGCAGCCGAGCACGAGCGTGTCGACCTCGGCGTCGAGCAGCGGCTGGAGGTAGCCCTGCGCCAACCCGAGGACCTGGCGGCCGGAGGTGATGCCGCGCTCGACGAAGTCGACGAACCGCGGGCAGGCGACGCTGGTGAGCGCGATGCCCGGCGCGGCGGCGAACGCGTCCTCGTAGGCGCGCGACCGCACGGTGCCCTCGGTGCCGATCACGCCGACCCGGCCGGTGTGGGTGGCCACGACGGCGCGGCGTGCGGCGGGCAGGACGACCTCGATGACCGGCACGTCGTAGCGCTCGCGGGCGTCGCGCAGGCAGGCCGCGGAGGCTGTGTTGCAGGCGATGACCAGGGCCTTCACGCCGCTTTCGACGATCTCGTCGAGGGCCGCGAGCGCGTAGCTGCGGGCGGTGGCGATCGGGAGCGGGCCGTACGGGTTGTGCGCCGTGTCACCGACGTAGCGGAGCTGCTCGGCGGGCAGCTGCTCGAGCAGCGCCCTCGCGACCGTCAGCCCGCCGACGCCGGAATCGAACACGCCGATCGGGGCATCAGCGGGCGAAGAGGTCACCCTTCGAGGTTACCCGGGACCGCGGGCTCGGCTTTGCGCGACTTGCCCGTGCGGCTGGTCAGCCACGCCGCGAGGACGCCGGCCAGCGCGCCGAAGACGTGTCCCTGCCAGGAAACGCCCGGGTTGCCGGGCAGCAGGCCGGCGAGCGCGCCGCTCCACACGCCGAGCAGGACGACGGCGACCAGGATCTGCCCGGCCGCGCGGTTGAAGATGCCGCGCACCAGCAGGTAGGCGAGCCAGCCGAAGGCCAGCCCGGACGCGCCGACGGTGACCCCGTTCGCCGGCCCGATCAGCCACACCCCGAGCCCGGACACCACCCAGATGATGGCCGTGACCAGGGCGAACCGGCCGATGCCGGCGGCCATGGCGAGGAAGGAGAACAGGAGGACCGGCACGGTGTTGGCGAACAGGTGCGACCAGCCGGCGTGCAGCAGCGGGGCGAACAGCACGCCGTCGAGGCCGGACAGCACCCGCGAATGGATGCCGCCCTGGTCCAGGTCGCCGGGCAGGATCACGTCCACCAGCTCGACCAGGTAGAGCAGCAGGGTGAACGAGAGCGCGACGAGCGCGGCCGCCTTCGGTTTCGGCGGCAGCACGCGCTTGGCGGCGTCGGTTTCCGGGGCGGGGTTCAAGGTGCTCACGTACTCGACGCTACGTCGGTTCCGCCGGGCGCACCTCGGGTGAAATCCCTGATCCCGGCTTTTTGTCGGTGCCCACCGCTAGCGTCGGCGGCATGGGGAACTTCGACGTTGACGGATACCTGCGGCGGCTCGGCCTCGAAGCGGAGCCGCCGAGCGTGGCCGCGCTGCGGCGGCTGCACGCGGCGCAGGTCGAGCGCGTGCCGTACGAGGCGCTGGAGGTCCAGCTCGGGCGGCCGACGCCGCTGGAGCCGTCGGCGTCGCTCGCCCGGATCCTGCGTGGCCGCGGCGGGTACTGCTACCACCTGAACGGCGCTTTTTCGGCCTTGCTGCGCGAACTCGGCTACCAGGTCACGCGCCACCTCGGCGGCGTGCAGGGCAGTCCGGGCGACGCGCCGAACATCGACCGCAACCACCTGGCGCTGACCGTCGCCGGCGTGCCGGACGAGCCGGAGACGACGTGGCTGGTGGACGCCGGGCTGGGCGACGGCATCCACGAGCCGCTCCCCCTACGGGAAGGCTCGTACGCCCAAGGCCCGCACACCTACCGGTTGCGGCCGTCGGAGGTGGCGCCGGGCGGCTGGCGGTTCGACCACGACCCGTCGGGCAGCTTTTCCGGCTTCGACTTCGCACCGGGTGCGGCGGAGATGACCGACTTCGCGGAGAAGCACGCGTGGCTGTCGACGTCGCCGGAGTCGGGGTTCGTCCGGGTGTGCGTGCTGCAACGGCGGGACGCGGCGGGGGTCGACACCCTGCGGGCGCGAACCCTGAACCGCCACGGCGCCAAGGAGTTCGTCGAGTCCACCGAGGACTGGTGGACGGCGGCGGCCGACGTCTTCGGCATCACCCCCGACCTGTTCACGGCCGGGGAGCGCGAGCGGCTGTGGCGGCAGGTCGTCGCGCAGCACGAAGCCCACGCGAGCGGCGGGCCGGTGGTCGCCGTGTGACTCAGGCGGGCGGCACCGGCAGCGGGGTCTTGCCCAGCGCGAAGTCGACGGCGGCGTCCGCGTGCAGGCGGGTCGTGGGGAAGGTCGGCACCGGGCTGTCGTCCGGGCCGACCAGCAGCTCGATCTCCGTGCACCCGTAGATGACGCCCTCGGCGCCCGCTTCGGCCAGCCGCGCGATCACCTCGCGGTAGGCGGTTCTGGACTCGGGCTTCACCACGCCGAGCACCAGCTCGTCGTAGATGACGCGGTGGACGAGATCCCGGTCTTCGGCGCTCGGCACGAGCACGTCGAGGCCGTGCGCGGCGAGCCGGTCGCGGTAGAACGGCTGCCCCATGGTGAACCCGGTGCCGAGCAGCCCGACCCGCCGGATCCCGGCGGCCTTGACGGCCGCGGCGGTCGCGTCGCCAAGGTGCAACAGCGGGATGCCGAGGCCGTCTTCCAGCTGCTCGGCGACCTTGTGCATGGTGTTGGTGCAGAGCACGACGAAGTCGGCACCGGCCGCTTCGAGCGCACGAGCCGCGCGGTTCAGCTCCGCGCCGGCGTCATCCCAGCGGACTTCGGCCTGCATGGCCTCGATCGCGGCGAAGTCGACGGAGTAGAGCACGGTGTGCGCCGAGTGGAACCCGCCGAGGGCGTCCTTCACCCGTTCGTTCACGAGCCGGTAGTACTCGGCCGAAGATTCCCAGCTCATCCCGCCGAGCAGTCCGATGACCTTCATGCTGTTCAGCATGCCCGAACTGCGCACGGCTTTCGCCGGGGTGTCGAACGTCCTGGTCACCGACGGCACCTCGGCCGTCCTGGTCGACGGCTTCTTCTCGCGGCCGTCCCTGCTGAAGATGGCGACACGCGTGACGCCGGACCGCGGCCGGATCGACGATGCCCTGCGCCGGCTCGCCGTCACGAAGCTCGACGCCGTCCTGGTGGCGCACTCCCACGTCGACCACGTCCTCGACGCTCCGGTCGTCGCCGAGCTGACCGGCGCCACGCTGGCCGGCTCGCCGTCGACCCGGAGGGTCCAGGAGGGGTACGGCCTGGCCGCCGAGCCGTTCCAGGAGCTGGTGCCGGGCAAGCCCGTGGAATTCGGTGCCTTCACCGTGACACCGGTCGACGCCGCGCACAGCGCGGGCGACCGGGTGCCCGGCGAGATCACCGAGCCCGTCCGGTTGCCGGCCAAGGCGAAGGCCTTCAAGACCGGCCGCTGCTACTCGTTCCACATCGCGCACGCGGCCGGGAACGTCCTGGTCCACGCGTCGGCGAACTTCGTGCCCGGAGCGCTCGCCGGCTACTCCGCGGACGTCGTCTACCTCGGCGCCGGAGCGGCGGGCAAGCAGACGGAGGAGTGGCGGGAGCGGTACTGGCGGGAGACCGTCGGTACGCTCACCCCGCGCGTCGTCCGCCCGATCCACTGGGACGCCTTCTGGCGCCCGTTGTCCAAGCCGCTCAAGCTGCTCCCGAAGATGTTCGACGACCTGGGGACGACCATGGCCACCTTCGAACGGCTGGCCGAGGCCGACGGCATCGACCTCGCCCTCCCCGAACTCTGGAAAGCCGAGTGACTCAGGCCCAGAGCTGCCCGTCGAGCCGTTCGGCAGCCTCGTCGAGCGACCCGGCGTAAGCCCCGGTCGAGAGGTACTTCCAGCCGGCGTCCGCGACGACGAAAGCCACGTCCGCCGTCTCGCCGCGGGCAGCGGCCTTCTCGGCCACCGCCAACGCCGCGTGCAGCACCGCGCCCGTCGAGATGCCCGCGAAGATGCCTTCGTTCTCCAGCAACTCCCGGGTCCGCCGCAAAGCGTCGTACGCGCCGACCGAGAACCGGCCGTTGAGAACGCTGGGGTCGTACAGCTCGGGGACGAACCCCTCGTCGAGGTTGCGCAGGCCGTACACCAGCTCGCCGTAGCGGGGCTCGGCCGCGATGACCTGGACGTCCGGCTTCGCCTCGTGCAGGTAGCGGCCGACACCCACCAGGGTGCCGGTCGTGCCGAGGCCGCCGACGAAGTGCGTCAGCGTCGGCAGGTCCTTGAGCAGCTCCGGCCCGGTGCCGCGGTAGTGCGCGTCGGCGTTGGCCGGGTTGCCGTACTGGTAGAGCATCACCCACTCGGGGTTCGCCGCCGCCAGTTCCTTCGCCCGCCGGACGGCCTCGTTCGAGCCACCCGCGGCCGGGGAGAAGACGATCCGCGCGCCGTAGGCCTGCAGCAGCTGCTTGCGCTCGGTCGAGGTGTTCTCCGGCATCACGCAGACCAGCCCGTAGCCCTTGAGCTTGGCGGCCATGGCCAGTGAGATGCCGGTGTTGCCCGACGTCGGCTCCAGGATCGTGGAGCCGCGCCGCAGCTTGCCTTCGCGCTCGGCGGCTTCGATCATGGCCAGCGCGGGGCGGTCCTTGATCGAGCCGGTCGGGTTGCGGTCCTCCAGCTTCGCCCACAGGCGCACGTCGTGCGTGGGCGAGAGCCGGGGCAGCCCGACCAGCGGGGTGCCGCCGAGCGCGTCGAGCAGGGACTCGAAGCGAGCCATCGATCAGCCACCGGCCACGGCGGGGAGGATGGTCAGGGTGTCGCCGTCCTTGACCTCGGCCTCGAGCCCGCCGGCGAAGCGCACGTCCTCGTCGTTGACGTAGACGTTGATGAAGCGGTGCAGCTTCTCCTCCTTCACCAGGCGGCCCTTGATGCCGGCGTGGCGGGACTCGACGTCGTCGATGACCTCGAGGACGGTCGCGCCCTTCGCCTCGACGGACTTCTCGCCGCCGGTGTGGGTGCGCAGGATCGTCGGGATGGAGACGGTCACGGCCATGGGTTCTTACCTCCGGTGGGTTCTTTAACGCAGACGCCGATGGCGCGGCGGTTTATTCCGAGGGTCAGTCGACGATCTCGACCGGCTCCTCGGTGATCTCGGCGTCCACGATCCGGTACGACCGGAACTCGTGCACTTCGGGTTCGCGGGTGGAGACGAGCACGTAGTGCGCGTCCGGCTCGGCCGCGATGTTCGCGTCGGTACGCGACGGGTAGGCCTCGGTCGCGGTGTGCGAGTGGTAGATCACCACGGGCACCTCGTCGTTGGCGGCCATCTCGCGGTAGAGCTTGAGCAGGTCACCGGAGTCGAACTCGTAGAACGTCGGTGACCGGGCGGCGTTCAGCATGGGGATGAACCGTTCGGGCGAGTCCGACCCTTCGGGCCCGGCGATGACGCCGCACGCCTCGTCGGGGTGGTCACGGCGGGCATGGGCGACGATCTCGTCGACGAGTTCACGGCGGATCCGGAGCACACCGACATCTTAGGTGGTGGACACAAGCTGTCCAGATGATGAGATATACCGCTCACCAGGCGTTCCTGGGAGACTGGGCCCGTGCCGCTGTCGTCGAAAGTCCGCGATCGGTGCCGGATGTACCTCGGCACGGACGAGCGGATCCAGTACGTGATCCCGGGGATGTCGCTGTACGTCAACCGCTCGCGCATGCGCGTCGGGTTCCTGGTCATGGTGACCGACCGGCACGTGACGCTGCTGGCCTGCAGCCGCTGGACCCTGAACCGCCCGAAGCAGATCTGGGAGCGCCTGCCGCGCACCACCGAGCTGGGGCCGCTGGAGATCCACCCGTCGCTCGGCCCGATCCTGTCCGTCGGCGGGATCGACCTGGAGATCGACGAGGAGTACGTGAGCGCGGTGCGCGCCGCGAACCTCGAGATCACGGACGACGCCCTGCCCGAAGACCCCTATCCGGGCGGCTGACCGAACGCTTCCGGCCAGACGTCCCGGTAAGCCGGCACCCCGCCGGCCGTCGTCGCCGCCAGGAGGCCGTGCACCATCGCCCGCGCGAACACCCGCGCCGCCGCCGAGCACAGCGCGTCCAACGCCGCCGGGCGCGCCGCCGCGCCGAACGGGCCGCTCGCTTCCGGCAGCTCGCGGGCGCCCGTGGCCAGCGCGAACACCGTGTCGCCGTCGAACATCGTGTGGGCCGGGCGCACCGCGCGCGCCAGCCCGTCCTGGGCCGCGACGGCGATCCGCCGCGCCTCGGCCTTCGACAGCGCCGCGTCCACCGCGACCACGCCGATCGTCGTGTTCAGGTCGGTCGCGCGAGAAGGCAGCGAAGCGGCGCGCGAAGGCCACGTCACGCCGAAGTCGCCGTGGTCGGCCGCGTACGCCCGGCCCGTCGAGAGGTCCACGGCCTCGCCCGCCGCGTTGACCGCCGCGAGCGCCCCGACCGTGTACTCGCCGACGACCTCGCTCGCGGAACCGATCCCGCCCTTCAACGAACCCACGGCCGCCCCCGCGCCCGCGCCGACCGTCCCCTGCGCGAAGGAATCCGAAGCCGCTTCGCAGGCCTCGTAGCCGAAGGACGCGTCAGGGCGGTTGCCCCACTCGCTGCGCGGCAGGTCGAACAGCACCGCCGCGGGCACGATCGGCACGACCTCGTGCGGCCGCGTCCCCACCGGGAAACCCAGGTTCCGCTCGGCCAGCCACCGCATGACGCCGTCGGCCGCGGCCAGCCCGTACGCGCTCCCGCCGGACAGACAGATCGCGTTGACCCGCTGCACCAGGTTCTCCGGCTCCAGCAGGTTCGTCTCGCGCGTGCCGGGCGCGCCGCCGCGCTGGTCGACGGCACCGACCGCGCCGTCGGGCACCAGGACCACCGTCGTCCCGGTCGCCCAGCCGTCGCCGACCCGCTCGTGGTGCCCGACCAGGACCCCCGGCACGTCGGTGATCATCCGGTCAGCGCCTGGATCAGCGTCTCCTGCACCCAGGTCAGCCAGTGGTAGACGCCCAGGTGCGGCGCCCGCGGGTCGTCCTCGGGCAGCTCGTCGGGCATGTCGTCGCTGACGTCGAGCGCGGTGCCGAGCGCCAGCCGGACGTCGTTGAGCGCACCCAGCCAGGCATCGGCCTGCTCCTCGGTCAGCCGGACGTGGCCGCCGTCCCGGGGCAGCGTGTCGAG
Organism: Amycolatopsis sp. NPDC051371; assembly: GCF_040682155.1. Taxonomy (NCBI): domain Bacteria; kingdom Bacillati; phylum Actinomycetota; class Actinomycetes; order Pseudonocardiales; family Pseudonocardiaceae; genus Amycolatopsis; species Amycolatopsis sp. NPDC051371. The sequence continues at coordinate 71,554 of NZ_JBFBAG010000043.1, read as the reverse complement.
CACGATCTTGGCCACGCCGACCTTCATGTCCAGCAGTTCCGGCTCGTGCAGCGAACGCATCGCCGCGGCGGAGTCGAGGTCCTCGCGGGTCGGGTTGTCCGGGTCGAGCTTGTGGAAGTCGGGGAGCAGCCGCGAAAGCACCGGGTCGTCGGGCGACTCGGTCGGCCCGATCCGGATGCCGGTCAGCTCGGCGAGCTCGTCCTGCGGCGCCTCCTCGGCGCGCGCGGTGAGCATGTCCTCGAGCTGGCTGACCAGCCCGCGCAGCACCGCCGCCTCCTGCTGCTCGAAGCCCGCGTGGATCACCGCGCCCTTGCGCCGCCAGCCGTTCACGAGGTCTGCTCCATCGTCGCCCAGAGGCCCGCCGCGTGGAGTTTCGCCACGTCGGTCTCCACCTTCTCCTTGGTGCCGGACGAGACGATCGCCTTGCCCTTGTGGTGCACGTCCAGCATGAGCTTGGTGGCGTGGTCGCGCCCGTACCCGAACAGCTTCTGGAAGACGTACGTGACGTACGACATCAGGTTGACCGGGTCGTTCCACACCACGGTCCGCCAGGGTGTGTCCGACTCGGCGACCTCGGCACCGGCCGGCTCGACCTGCGTCTGCTCGGCTGCGACAGGCATGGACATGCACCCCATGGTGTCACGGGGGCGACAGGGTACGCCGCGCCAGGTCCGGCCATGTGGGTGAATAGGCTGACCCCATGGGTTCACCGGAGCCGGCGACGGCCAGCACTGCGCTGCTCACCGACCACTACGAGCTGACCATGCTGGGCAGCGCGCTCGCCGACGGGACGGCGGAGCGGCCCTGCGTGTTCGAGGCCTTCGCCCGGCGACTGCCGGACGGGCGCCGCTACGGCGTCGTCGCAGGTACCGCCCGCGTCCTGGACGCGATCGCGGACTTCCGCTTCACCGACGCCGAACTGACGCAGCTGGAAGCCACCGCCGTCGTCGACGACGCGACGCTGTCCTGGCTCGCCGGTTACGAGTTCTCGGGTGACATCGACGGCTACCCCGAAGGGGAGCTGTACTTCCCGGGCTCGCCGTTGCTCACCGTCACCGGCTCGTTTGCCGAGTGCGTACTGCTCGAGACACTGGTGCTGTCGATCCTCAACCACGACAGCGCGATCGCCTCCGCGGCGGCCCGGATGTCCGGGGCCGCGCACGGCCGGCCGATCATCGAGATGGGCGGGCGCCGCACGCACGAGTACGCCGCGGTGGCGGCGGCGCGGTCCGCCTACCTGGCCGGCTTCGCGACGACGTCCAACCTCGAGGCCGGCCGCCGCTACGGGATCCCGACCCGCGGCACCGTCGCGCACGCCTTCATGCTGCTGCACGACAGCGAAGAGGCGGCCTTCCGCGCGCAGGTCGACAAGATGGGCGCGGACACCACGCTGCTCGTCGACACCTACGACATCACCGCCGGCATCGAGACCGCGGTCCGCGTCGCCGGGCCGGAGCTGGGCGCGATCCGGATCGACTCGGGCGACGTCGGCCCGCTCGCCCGCCGCGCCCGCGAGCAGCTGGACTCCCTCGGCGCGAAGGACACCCGGATCGTCGTCTCCGGCGACCTCGACGAGCACGCCATCGCGGCGTTGCGCGCGGAGCCCGTGGACGCGTACGGCGTCGGCACGTCGGTGGTCACCGGGTCCGGCGCGCCGACCGCCGGGATGGTCTACAAGCTGGTCGAGGTGGACGGCAAGCCGGTCGCGAAGCGCAGTGCCCACAAGGAGTCCCGCGGCGGCCGCAAGTCCGCGCTGCGGCGCCACCGCAGTACCGGAACGGCGGTCGAAGAGGTCGTCTGGACCACGGCGGGCGGCGCGCCCGAGGCCGACGCGAACGACCGGCCGCTGCAGATCCCGTTGATCCGCGCTGGCCGCGCGGAGGCGGACCTGCCTACGCTCGACGACGCGAGGCAGCGGCTGCGCCGCGGCCTGGTCAGCCTGCCGTGGGAGGGTCTCAAGCTCTCGCACGGCGAGCCCGCCATCCCGACGCTGTTCCACTGAGAGGAGTCCGGCCATGGCGACCGCGCTGATCGTGGTGGACGTGCAGAACGACTTCTGCGAAGGGGGCTCGCTGGCCGTCGCGGGCGGCGCGGCGGCCGCTTCGACGATCTCGGAGCTGAGCCTCAACGGCGGCTACTCGTACGTGGTGGCCACCCGTGACCACCACATCGACCCGGGCGCCCACTTCAGCGACACCCCGGACTTCAAGGAAAGCTGGCCGCCGCACTGCGTGGCCGGCACGCCGGGCGCGTCGTTCCACCCCGCGCTCGACGTCGTCCCGATCGGCGAGGTCTTCTCCAAGGGCGAGTACAGCGCGGCCTACTCCGGCTTCGAGGGCGCGTCCCGGGACGGCAAGTCCCTGGAGACCTGGCTGCGCGAGCACGACGTGACCGACGTCGACGTCGTCGGCATCGCCACCGACTACTGCGTGCGGGCGACGGCGCTCGACGCGGCGCGGGCCGGGTTCGGCGTGCGGGTCCTGCTCGACCACACGGCCGGGATCGCGCGTGCTTCGGTCGCCAGCACCCTGCGGGACTTCGACGAAGCCGGTGTCACGCACACCGGAACGGCGCACGTCGCGTGAAGGACCTGCAAGCTCTTCTGGCCGAGCACCGGCTGGTCGCGATCCTGCGCGCGATGGATGCGTCGCGCTTCGCCGACGCGGCGATGGTGCTGCACGCGGCGGGCATCCGCCTGCTCGAAGCGACGCTGACGACGCCGGGCGCGCCCGCCGCGATCACGGCGCTGCGCCTGGCGCTCGGCGACGACGCGCTGATCGGCGCGGGCAGCGTCCGCGAACCGTCCGATGTGGACATCGCGGTCGACGCGGGCGCCGCCTACCTGATCACGCCGACGGTCAACCCGGCGGTTCTGGAACGCGCCGCCGAGCGGGACACCCCGGTGGTCTGCGGCGCGCTGACGCCGACGGAGATCGACCAGGCCTGGCGCCTCGGCGCGGCCGCGGTCAAGGTGTTCCCGGTCGCGGCGGTGGGCGGGGTCGCCTACCTGCGGGCGATCCGGGCCCCGCTGCCGGACGTCCCGCTGGTCCCGACCGGCGGCATCCACCTGGCCGACGTCGAGGGCTACCTGCGCGCGGGCGCGATCGCGGTGGCCGCGGCGACGCCATTGCTCGGCGACGCGCTCTCGCCCAGCGGGAGCCTCCCTGACCTCGCGACCCGCGCCGGCGAGTTCGTCGCGGCAGCCGCCCGCTTCACCACCGCCTGAGCGGCGCTACTTCTTGCCGAACGGGTCGCAGGCGGCCGTGCCCAGGTAGATGTCCCCGCTCGCCGGGCCGCCCTGCGGGAACAGCTCGATGTGCAGCGCGTGCGTCACCAGGCTGCCGTCCGGTGGCTGGGGCGTCACGGTCTCGTTGAGGATCACCGTCGCCAGCGCGGTGCCGGCCGGCCCGCCCGGGATGACGATCCGGTCGTTCGGCGGGATCTGCGCGGGCACGGTGATCCCCTCGACCGTGCCGATCGAGACCTCGCCGAGGCTGCCGGTGGCCGTCGTCGCGCACTTCGCCGAGAAGGTGCGCACGGAAAGCGCCGGGCCGCCGTAGCGCTTCAGCACGGTGGTCTCGAACCGGTGCCCGGACGCCTGCGCGATCGACACCGCGTCCGAGCGCCCGCAGCTGGCCTCGCCGGTGCCGAACGCCGCGACGTCGCCCGTCGCGCCCCCCTGCGTCCGGGCGCTGTAAGGACCGTCGACGGTGCATTTCGCCAGCTCACCGGTGACGACGTGCTCGTTGTCGACGGTCACGTCGACCGAGCCGGAAGACGCCCATCCGGTGGACGTGACGGGCGCGGCGGCGACCAGGAGCGGGACGGCCAGCGTCGTCACCGCCAGCAACCGGAATGTCCTCTTCCTGGCGTTTCGCATGCACCGGCCTCCTCGGTTCCGTGACAGTTCGTAGTTACCCCCTTCGTCATCGGCAGGTCCGGGGCCTTCCCTGATCGGGTCCACCCGGACGGGTGGCCGGTGAGGAACGCAACTTCCGGGGTTTTTCCGGGGGTAACGAGCGTTAACCTCGGTCGTCCGCTCACCCAGGGAGGTTCTGTGTCTTCGCTGTCCTTCGCCGGCAAACGGCCCGTGCTGGCCGACCTCGTGCCCGGCTCCCTCGTCCGGGACATCGCGCTGGTCGCCGGCGGTGCCGTGCTCACCGGCGCCGCCGCGCAGCTGACCATCCCGGTGCCGGGCAGCCCGGTGCCGATGACCGGCCAGACGTTCGCCGCGCTGCTCGTCGGCGCTTCGCTCGGCATGTCGCGCGGTGCCGCGTCGATGCTGGTGTACCTGCTGGTCGGCGCCGTGGGCGTGCCGTGGTTCCAGCACGGCACCGCGGGCCTGTCCGGCGCGAGCGCCGGCTACATCGTCGGGTTCGTCTTCGCCGGCGCGCTCGTCGGCGCCCTCGCCCGCCGCGGCGGCGACCGGACGCCGGTGCGCACCGCGGGCACCATGGTGCTCGGCAACGTCGTGATCTACGCGTTCGGCGTGCCGTGGCTGATGGCGTCGACCGGGTTCGACCTGTCGACCGCGTTCGCCAAGGGCGTGACGCCGTTCCTGATCGGCGACGCGATCAAGATCGTCGTGGCCGCCAGCCTGCTGCCGCTGACCTGGAAGCTGGTCTCGGGCCGCACCGAGAACTGACGGCTCGCGGGGGACCTTCCACGCGGGAGGTCCCTCGCGGCGCGAGTGGCCCGTTCGCGACGGATCACCGATCCTGTCGGCGGTGGCGGCTAATGTGTCGCTGTGCCCGCCCGAACTGATTTCCCCGGCGTCCTCGAGCTCCTCACCCACGCGGTGGAGTCCGTCGGGGGTGCCGAACGCCCAGGGCAGGTCGAGATGGCGGACGCCGTCGGCCGCGCCATCCGCACCGGCGAGCACCTGGCCGTGCAGGCCGGCACCGGCACCGGCAAGTCCTTGGCCTACCTCGTTCCCGCGATCCGCCACGCCGTCGAGAAGGAAGCCACCGTCGTGGTCTCCACGGCGACGATCGCGTTGCAGCGCCAGCTCGTCGACCGCGACCTCCCGCGCCTCGCGAAGGCGCTGAAGAAGCCCCTCGGCCGCGAACCGACCTTCGCGATCCTCAAGGGCCGCCGCAACTACATGTGCCTGCACCGCCTGGACTCCGGCGCGCCGGACGAGCCGGAGGACGCCCAGCTCTTCGACCCGTTCGCGGTGTCGCGGCTGGGCAAGGAGGTCACCCGGCTGCGGGAGTGGGCGTCGGACACCGAAACCGGCGACCGCGACGAGCTCGTCCCCGGCGTGACGGACCAGGCGTGGCGCCAGGTGTCCGTGACCGCAAGGGAATGCCTCGGCGCGTCGCGCTGTCCGATCGGCACGGACTGCTTCGCCGAGAAGGCCCGCGCCGAAGCCGGCCGCGCCGACGTCATCATCACCAACCACGCGCTGCTGGCGATCGACGCCCTGCAGGGCTACCAGGTCCTGCCGGACCACGACGTCGTGATCATCGACGAGGCGCACGACCTCGTCGACCGCGTCACCTCCGTCGCCACCGGCGAGCTGACCAGCGCGATGTGCGCGTCGGCCGCGCGCCGCTGCGGCAAGCTGATCGACGCCGACGTCGCCGACGGCCTCCTGGAGGCGGGTGACGGGCTGGCGCTGATCGTCGACGACCTGCCCTCGGGCCGGATGGACGAGCTGCCGCAACCGCTGAAGGGCGCCATCCCGGCGATCCGCGACGCCGCGCACCGGTGCATCACGTCGCTGGGGTCCGACCGCAAGGAGGACGTCGAGGGGGCCACCGCGCGCAAGCTGGCGCGCTCGCTGCTCGACGAGGTGCACGACACCGCGGTCCGGCTGCTGGAGGCGTTCGACGACGACCAGGCGCACCAGCGCGACGTCGTCTGGCTCTCCAACGACAAGTACTCGTCGAGCCCGCGGCCGCCGGCGCTGAAGGTGGCGCCGCTGGGCGTCGCCGGGTTGCTGCGCGAGCGCGTCTTCAACCAGCACACCACGGTCCTCACGTCGGCGACACTGACCCTGGGCGGCACGTTCGACACCATGGCGCGCCAGTGGGGCCTCCCGCCGGGCGCGCCTCACGTAGAGAAGGCGCCGGGAGCCGCGACGGACAAGGAAGCGCCGTCCGACACCGATTCCGGCCCGAAGTGGACCGGCCTGGACGTCGGCTCGCCGTTCGACCACAAGCGCAACGGCATCCTCTACCTGGCCAAGCACCTGCCGCCGCCGGGGCGCGACGGACTCGCGACGTCCACAATGGACGAACTGGCCGAGCTGATCGAGGCCGCGGGCGGCCGCACGCTGGGGCTGTTCTCCTCGATGCGCGCGGCCAAGCAGGCGGCCGAGGAGATGCGCGGGCGGCTCGACTTCCCGATCCTCTGCCAGGGCGAGGACGCGACGTCGCTGCTGGTCCAGAAGTTCTCCGAGGACGTCCGCACGTGCCTGTTCGGCACGCTCAGCCTGTGGCAGGGCGTCGACGTGCCCGGGCCGTCGCTGCAACTCGTGGTGGTCGACCGGATCCCGTTCCCGCGCCCGGACGACCCCGTCTCCTCGGCGCGCCAGCGTGCGGTGGAAGCCCGCGGCGGCAACGGGTTCCTCACCGTGGCGGCGACGCACGCGGCGCTGCTGCTGGCGCAGGGCACCGGGCGGCTGCACCGGTCGGTCTCCGACCGCGGCGTGGTCGCGGTGCTGGATTCGCGGCTCGCGAACGCTCGCTACGGCGGATTCCTCCGTGCCTCGCTGCCGCCGTTCTGGCCGACGATGGACCCGAAGGTGGCGCGCGACGCGTTGCGCAGGCTGGACGCAGCCGCGCCCGCGTGACGCGGTCCACAACACCGCCCGGTACGGTGAAGCAACCGAAGCGACAAGGGAGCACCGGTTGACCCAGGATTCGTCCAGCGCACAGTCCCGGACCGTCAGTGTCGACGACACCGGCGTGCGGCGGCGGCTCGCGGACGGCAGCGAAGAAGCTGTCACGTGGGCGGCTCTGTCGTCGGTGATGGTCCGCGTGATTCCCGACGGCCCGTGGAACGAAGACGTGTTCTTCATGCTGGTGGGAACGGACGGCAAGGGCACGGCGGTGCCGAGCGGCGACCCGGCGGCCGACGCGCTGATCGAGCGCCTGCAGTCCCTGCCCGGCTTCGACAACGAGAAGTTCATCGAGGCCATGACGACCGACGCCGACCAGGCCTACGTGGTCTGGGAGTCCAGCGAGAACTAGGCGGCGGGGAACTCCTCCGTCACCGGAATCCCCTTCTTGAGCGTCCGGCTCACCGTGCAGAGCCGCTCGATCGCGCGATCCACGGCACCGGCCAGCGCCTCCCGCTGATCCGCCGCCAAAGTCGACACGTCGACATCGAAGGCGACGTGCACGGCGTCCAGCTCCGAAGCACCCTCACGCCGGTCGGCGCCGACGGTCACGCGGAACTTCGCGTCTTCGCCCACCCGCCGCGTGATCAGCTCTTCGGCGGTCACCGCGCTGCAGCCCGCGGCCGCGATCTGCAGCAGCTCCGCGGGCGAGAACGCCCCTTCGGCGCCGTTGCGGCCCAGCCGCACCTCGGCGCCCCGCTCGTTGCGGCCGACGAAGGAGTGCTTGCCGTCCCGCTGTACTTCGAGTCCCATCCCCGCTCCAACCCGGTCAGGCAACCGCTTGTTCCGGCGCCCACTGGGCAAGAACCGTGAGCGTGCCCGGATCGACCTCGGTGAACCCGGCGTCCCGGACGGCGACGACGTGATCGCGCCGCCACGCGCCTTCGGGGTCGTCGCCGGGATGCAGTTCCTTCCACCGCGCGACGCTCGCCGTGCGCACGGCGGTCCGGTAGCCCCGCGCGGCCCAGGCGGCTCGACGGTCGTCGTCCAGCAGCGCGGCGAGGATCATCGTGGCGTGCCCGACCTGCGCGGCGGCCTTGCCGACGGTCATCGGCGCGTGCGGGTTGAGCAGGAGCAGCGGCACGCCGGCGGGCGGCGGCCCGGGCTCGTCGGGTGGCAGTTCGCTGCCCGAGATCTGCAGTCGCGAGACCTCCTTGGGGGCCTCGGTGACCAGGCCCGGCACGAGGGCCCGCGCCTCGGCGCCGTCGATCTCGACCGTGATGCCCGGCAGGTCCTGGACGGCAGCCCAGTGCGCGCCGCGCGCCCGCCGCGCGACCTTGCGGATCCGGTTGTCGAGCCACGCGTGCATCGGCTCGGCCCACTCGCCGCCGGGTTCGGCGCGCTCGTCGAGGCAGACGGCCAGCGCGGCGGCCGCCGCGGCCTCCAGCAGCGGCGTGCGGCCCGGCGGCTCGGCCCGCTCGATGCGCAGGATCACCGGCATCGCCCGGACTTCCTCGGGCAACTCGTCCGAAGTGTCCGACGTGTCTTCGGCCGGGAGCCCCAGCCAGTAGGCGTAGCGGGCGCCCAGGGGGTCGAGAACGCTGCTCACGGACGCATCAGCTCGAGCCCGTCGGCGGCGTCGGCCGCCTCGACCTCGCCGCGGGTGAGGCCGAGCACGAACAGCACGGCGTCCAGGTACGGGTGCGAAAGCGCGGTGTCGGCCACCTCGCGCAGGGCGGGCTTGGCGTTGAACGCGACGCCCATGCCCGCCGCCGACAGCATGTCGATGTCGTTGGCCCCGTCCCCGACCGCGACGCACTGCTCCAGCGGGATGTCGTACTCGCCGGCGAAGCGGCGAAGCACCTTCGCCTTGCCGGCGCGGTCGACGACGTCCCCGACCACGCGCCCGGTGAGCTTGCCGTCGACGATCTCGAGCTCGTTCGCCGCCGCGAAGTCGAGGCCGAGCTCTTCCACCAGACCACCGATGACCTGCGTGAACCCGCCGGACACCACGCCGGTCTTGAACCCCATCCGCTTGAGCGTGCGGATCGTCGTGCGGGCGCCCGGGGTCAGCTCGATCGACGCGGCGACCTCGTCGATCGCCGAGGCGGGCAGGCCCTCCAGCAGCGCGACCCGGCGTTCCAGCGATTCCGTGAAGTTGAGTTCGCCACGCATGGCGGCTTCGGTGATCTCGCGGATCTCGGGCTCGACGCCGGCGTGGGCACCCAGCATCTCGATGACCTCGCCCTGGATGAGCGTCGAGTCGACGTCGAAGACGACCAGCCGCTTCGCCCGGCGCGTGATCCCGGCCCGCTCGACGGCGATGTCGACACCCACCTCGACCGCGGCGTCGGCGAGCTCCGAGCGCAGCGCGGCGTCGGCTTCCGGAGTGTCCCGGTCGACCGAGACGTACAGCTCCAGCCCGGTCACCGGGTAGTCGGCGACGCTGCGGATCGCGTCGATGTTGACGCCGAGCGACGCCAGCCGGCGCGCGACCTCCGAGAAGCCCCGCGCGGTGACCGGGCGGCCCAGCACCACCAGCACGTGGGTGGAGTCACGGCGGCCCAGCGCGAACGGGTCCTCCCCGATCGCCGAGCCGATCTTGACGTCGACCTGCATGCCGACGGAGGCCAGCGCCTGCTCGACCGACTCCTGCAAACCCTCCGGATCGCGGTACACACCGGCGAGCACGCCGAGCACGAGCTGCCCGCGGATGACGACCTGCTCGACGTCGAGCACGTCGACGTCGTGGCGGGTCAGCACGGCGAACAGCACGGATGAGACACCCGGCTTGTCCGGGCCGGTGGTCGTGATCAGGACGGGGGTCTGGGTCACTGGTCATCCCTCGTTCGGCGACGCTGCACGATCAGTCTGCCGGTCCGGCCTCGGACATAAATAGAGCGCGTGCCCGGCTTCACAAAAGCCGGGCACGCGCTCACTCGATCAGGTGTCCTACTTGTCGTCGCCCTGCTCGCTCGCGTTGTCCCTGGAGTGGTCTCCCGGGATCACCGCTTCGGTGAGTACCTGCGACGGCGCGCTCCCGTGGCTGTTGACCCGCTGCTTGCCGAAGAAGCCGATCTCGCCCTCGTTGTGGAGGCGCTCGATCATGTGCGGGTAGTGCAGCTCGAACGCCGGACGCTCGGAGCGGATCCGGGGCAGCTCGGTGAAGTTGTGCCGCGGCGGCGGGCAGGACGTCGCCCATTCGAGGGAGTTGCCGTAGCCCCACGGGTCGTCCACCGTGACGATCTCGCCGTAGCGGTAGCTCTTGAAGACGTTCCAGATGAACGGCAGCGTCGAGGCACCGAGGATGTACGCGCCGATCGTCGAGATCGTGTTCAGCGTGGTGAAGCCGTCACTGGTCAGGTAGTCCGCGTACCGGCGCGGCATGCCCTCGGCACCCAGCCAGTGCTGGACGAGGAACGTGCCGTGGAAACCGATGAACGTGGTCCAGAAGTGCCACTTGCCGAGCTTCTCGTCCATCATCCGGCCGGTGATCTTCGGGAACCAGAAGTAGATGCCGGCGAAGGTCGCGAACACGATGGTGCCGTAGAGCACGTAGTGGAAGTGCGCGACGACGAAGTAGCTGTCCGACACGTGGAAGTCGATCGCCGGCGCGGCCAGCATGATGCCGGTCAGGCCGCCGAAGAGGAACGTGACGATGAAGCCCATCGAGAAGATCATCGGCGTCTCGAAGGACAGCTGGCCCTTCCACATCGTGCCGATCCAGTTGAAGAACTTCACGCCGGTCGGGACCGCGATCAGGAACGTCATGAAGGAGAAGAACGGCAGCAGCACGGCGCCGGTGGCGTACATGTGGTGCGCCCACACCGCGACCGACAGCGCCGCGATGGCCAGCGTCGCCCAGACCAGGCTCTTGTAGCCGAACATGGGCTTGCGGCTGAACACCGGGAAGATCTCCGACACGATCCCGAAGAACGGTAGCGCGACGATGTAGACCTCTGGATGGCCGAAGAACCAGAACAGGTGCTGCCAGAGGATCACCCCGCCGTTTTCGGGGTCGAACACGTGCGCGCCGAGATGTCGATCCGCCAGCAGGCCCATCAGGGCCGCGGTCAGGATCGGGAAGGCGAGCAGGATCAGGATCGACGTCACCAGGATGTTCCAGGTGAAGATCGGCATCCGGTACATCGTCATGCCCGGCGCGCGCAGGCAGACCACGGTGGTGACCATGTTGACCGCGCCGAGGATGGTGCCCAGACCGGAGACCACCAGGCCGGAGATCCACAGGTCCGCGCCGACGCCCGGCGAGTGGATCGCGTCCGACAGCGGGGTGTAGGCGAACCAGCCGAAGTCGGCGGCGCCACCCGGCGTCAGGAAGCCCGACAGCACGATCAGGCCGCCGAAGAGGTACAGCCAGTACGAGAACGCGTTCAGCCGCGGGAACGCGACGTCCGGCGAGCCGATCTGCAGCGGCAGCACGAAGTTCGCGAAACCGAAGAGGATCGGGGTCGCGTACAGCAGCAGCATCACCGTGCCGTGCATGGTGAAGAGCTGGTTGTACTGCTCCTGCGAAAGGAACTGCTGCCCGGGTCGTGCCAGCTCGGTGCGGATGAGCATGGCCATCGCGCCGCCCGCCATGAAGAAGGCGAACGACGTGACCAGGTACATGATCCCGATCTGCTTGTGGTCCGTCGTGCGGAACAACCGCAGCAGGTACGAACCCTTGACCGACTCGCGCGCGGGGTACGGGCGCGTCGCGATCGGCTTGGGGGCTACGGCCGTCACTCCTGCCTCCAACACTGAAACCTTGTGGTGGTCATCGTCCGGCCGCCGGGCGCGGGCGGGGGCCCGGTTCCGGCGGTCAGAGGGATCGTAGCCCTCGCTACCGACAGTCGCGCGCACCGGCTGGCAAGATCGGGCCGTGGCCGACGAATACACGCGCGCCGCCGTTCGCGCGGCACGGACCGTGACCTCCCGGCTGGGCCTGCGCGAGCACGAGCCGGAGGTGCTCCACGAACGCTCGAACGTGCTGGTGAAGCTGGGTCCGCTGGTCGCGCGGGTGCCGGGGACCACCCGCCTCGCGCGGCCCGGTCCGGCGTGGCAGGAGCGGGACGTGGCGCTCTCCCGGTTCCTCACCGAACGTGGTGTGCTCGTCGTCTCACCGGCCACGGATCCCCCGGCCGGACCGCATTTCGCCGAGGGCCTGCCGGTCACGCTCTGGCACCACACCCCGCACGATCCGGACCACCGGTACGCACCGGACGTCGTCGCGCGTTCGCTCGCCGAGGTGCACGCCGCGCTGCGGGAGTTCCCGGGCGAGCTGCCCCGGCGCGGCCCGCTCGACGACCTGGCGCGCATCTTCGACCGGCACGATCCGGACCCCCGGTTGCGCGCCGAAGCGGACCGCCTCGCCGCGGTGCTGCCGGACGTCGCCGTGCAGCCGCTGCACGGCGACGCACACCCCGGCAACCTGATCGCCACTCCCGCCGGCCCGTGCTGGCTGGACTTCGAAGACACCTGGCTCGGGCCGCTGGCCTGGGACCTCGGCGTCCTCGGCAGGCAAGGCGGGCCGGAGTACCTCGCGGCATATCCGGGCGAAGTGGACGAAGAGGCGCTTCGCGTGTGTACGCGGCTACGAGAGCTGTACTCGGTCGTCTGGCAGTTCGTCATCGCGATCCGGTTCCCGGACCGGCTCCCCGGCGCCCGCTCGGCGCTCGCCGCCTACTTCTCGTGAGTCGCCGGGTACCAGGAAAGGATCGCCTCGACCACGCCCGCCGGGTCCTCCAGCGGCGTCAGGTGGCCGGCTTCCGGGAGCACCACGAGCGTCGCGCCGTCCATGACCTCGACCATCGCGCTCGCCGCCGCGACCGGGGTGATCGGGTCCTCTTCGCCGACGACGACCAGCGCGGGGACTTTCGAGTCCCGCAGCAGGTCGAGTGAATCGGGGCGCGTGCGCAGGGCGAGCGCCGTCCACGAGATCCCGGCGGGCGGCTGCGCTTCGATGATCTCCCGCACGGTCTCGACGACGTCCGGGCGCTGCTCGCGGGTCGACGCGGCCAGCAGGTTCGCCAGGTTGGCTTCGGCGAGCCAGCCCCGGATGCCCTCGTCGTCGACGCGCTCGGCGACGTCCAGCCGGCTCTGCGCGGCCTCGGGCGTGTCCGGCGTGGCCTTGGTGTCGATGAGCACGAGCCCGCCGATCCGCTCCGGCGCCAGCCGCAGCACGGCCATCGCGAGGTAGCCGCCCATCGAGCAGCCGCCGAGCACGACGCGGTCCAGCTCCAGGCGGTCCAGCAGGGCGACGACGTCGCGCGCGGCGTCCTCGAGGCTGGGTTCGCGGTCGGACTCCGGCAGCGGCGAGCGACCGAGCCCGCGCTGGTCCGGGGTGATCACCCGAAGGTGTGACGCAAGGGGCTCGCGCACCGCGTTCCACATGCGGGCGTCCAGGGGAAAAGCGTGGAGGAGGACCAGCGGCAGTTCGGTCATGCGGGCCATTTTGTCGGACCCCCGCGCTAGCTTCGCCGATGTGTTCACCGACATCGAAACCGACCGGCTGCTGCTGCGTCCGCTCCACGAGGCGGACCGGCAGGCGATGGTCGACATCCACACCGACCCCCGCACCAACCGCTTCAACCCCGACCCGCCCGGCGTCCCGCGCGCGTCGGCGATGTTCTCGGAGTGGCTGGCGCACTGGGCCGAGCACGGCTTCGGCTACCCCGCGGTGACCGAACGCGGCGGCACCGAGGTGCTCGGCATGTGCGGGGTGCGGCTGAGGGAGTTCCACGGCGAGAAGGTGCTCAACCTCGGCTACCGGTTCCGGCCGTCGGCGTGGGGCAAGGGGTACGCGGTCGAGGCCGGGCTGGCGGTCCTGGAGTGGTGTGCCCGCGAGCTGCCGTCGGTGCCGGTGCTGGCGAGCGTCAGCGTCGACAACAAGCCGTCGCTGCGGGTGGCGGAGCGGCTCGGCTTCACCGAGTACACGGAGGAGATGTACGACGGCGCTTTCTCGCGGCACTACCGGCGCTGAGCCGGGCGATGTTTGACAACTCCAGAAGGAAAATCGGGTCACCGGCGGCGGTTCGGCCGCCGGCGCGCCCGGGCGTCCCAGCAGGCCCGGTGCCAGTGCCGCCGGTCGGCGACGGAGCCGGTCTCGTCGGCGGGCCAGACGACGAGGTGCGGCGTCCCGGGCCGGATCTCGTGGTCGCAGCCGGGGCAGCGGTAGTCCTTGGTGGCCTGCGAGCCGGGCACGGTCCGCACGAGCCAGTCGCCGTCGGCCCCGGACTCGGCGCGCGCCCAGCCGGTCGCGGCACCGAGGTCGCGTTCGGGCGGCCCGCCGTCCGCGCGGCGGCCGGGACGGTTGCGTCGAGGCACGCCCAAACGGTATCCGCCACCCCGCGAGCCGACCCTCCAGGTACGCAAGCCGACTCTCCATCACGTGTGATGCCCCTCCAATCACACGTGATGCCCCTCCGATCACGGGTGATGCCCGCTGGAGCTCAGGCCGCGCGGCTCGCCACCCGGCCGTTCAGCCCTGCACGAGCGCCAGCGGCACCAGCTGTTCGGCCGTGGTGAGCGACCCGTGCTGCCCGATCAGCGACGTCTCCACGGCCTCGGCGAGCCCCCGCACCATCCCGAACCGCCCCCGGGCCGCCGCGACGACGTCCCCGATCCGCGGCAGCACCCGGTCGCTGACCGTGTGCCCGAACCACCCCTCGGCGATGGCCTCCTCCCGCGACCGCACCCAGGCCCGCTCGCCGAGCACCGCCCGCCAGGCCGCGAGGACGTCCGCGGCCGCGCCCGGCTCGGTGTAGACGTGCCGGGCCCGCACCTCGCCCCCGAAGGTCCGGACACCGGAAAGCAGCTCGGGCATATCTTCGAGGTCGAGCTTGTCGTCGACGGTGACCATGCCGTGGTCGGCCACCACCGCGAGCAGGGCACCGGCCGGCAGACCGTCCACAAGGGACTCGACGAGCCGGTCGATCTGCCGCAGCTGCATCCGCCAGGCGGCAGACCCGGGGCCGTACACGTGCCCGAGCAGGTCGAGCTCACTGTGGTAGGCGTAGCAGAACGCCCGCCCGCCGAGCACCGACAACGTCCGGGCGGCGAGGTCGCCCAGCGCGTGCACCCCGGCGTACCGCGCACCGCTCTGGGTGGCCCTGGTCAAAGCGGTGTCGGCGAACTTCGCCGAGGACACCACGGCCGCGTCGATGCCCGCCGCGGCCGCCCGTTCGAACGTCGTCGGCAGCGGCTGCACCTCGCGGGGCGGGAGCGCGCCCCGGAGGTCGCTGCCGTCTTCGTGGCTGCGCCAGCGCAACGCGTTCAGCACGCCCGTGCCGGGCATCTCGAACGTGTAGCCGACCATGCCGTGCTCCCCGGAAGCGAGCCCGGTGCCGATCGCCGCCACCCCGGCGGCCGTCGTGGACGGGAAGCCCACGCGCAGCGACTCCCGGGCCAGCTCGGTCAGCACCGGCGCGTCCGCGGCGTGCTCGGCCAGCAGCTCCCAGCCGAGCCCGTCGACCAGCAGGACCCCGGCGCTGCGGGCCTCCGGCAGCGCCAGCGTGTTCCCGAAGCCGGGCACCCCGAGCGCGGCGAGCAGGGACGGGACGACCTGGCCGAGGTGCGGGACGTCGGCGAGCGTTGGCGGCTGCACGCGCCCAGCTTCCCACCGATCAGCGTTTGCGGGGGTCCGGGTGGCGGAGCCCCCGGCTCCGGGCGGAGGCCCGGAATGTCACAGCGGGCGACTCCGGCGATAATCGCGGCATGCCGACCTACGCCTACCGCTGCCGCGAGTGCACCGAGACCTTCGAGCTCCTGCGCCCGATGAGCGAATCGAGCGCGCCGGCGGCCTGCCCCGAGGGCCACGCCGACACCGTCAAGCTGCTCACCACGGTCGCCCTCACCGGGGCTGCGAGCGGCGGATCCGCGGTCCCGGCGGGCGGCGGCGGTGGCTGCTGTGGCGGCGGCTGCTGCGGCTAGAGAACCTTCAGCGCCTGCTCCAGGTCGGCCCAGAGGTCCTCGACGTCCTCGAGCCCGGCCGACAGCCGGATCAGCTGGTCGGACACGCCCGCGTCGTGCCGGTCGCCCGCGTCGACGATCCGGTGGCTGATCGACCCCGGGTGCTGGATCAGCGTGTCGACGCTGCCGAGGCTGACGGCCGGCGTGATCAGCCGGACCGCGCCGATCAGGGCGTGCGGGTCTCCGTCGACCTCGAACGCCACCAGCGGCCCGCCCAGCCGCGGGTAGTGGACGGCGGTCACCGCGGGGTGGTCGCCGAGCCGCGAGGCCAGCGTCGCCGCGGTGGCCGACGCGGCGTTGACACGCAGCGGCAGCGTGGAAAGCCCGCGCAGCAACAGGTATCCGGCCAGCGGGTGCAGCACACCACCGGTGGCGAAGCGGATCTGCCGCAGCCGGGCGGCTTCCTCTGCGTCACACGCGACGATCCCGCCCATCACGTCGCCGTGGCCGCCGAGGAACTTCGTCGCGCTGTGCAGCACGATCCGCGCCCCGTGGCGGCCGGGGCGCTGGAGCACCGGAGTCGCGAACGTGTTGTCCACCAAGAGGGGCACGTCCCCGCAGGCAGCCGCCAGCTCGGCGATGTCCACCTCGACGAGCGTCGGGTTCGCCGGCGTCTCGACGAACACCAGCCCGGTGTCGGGCCGCAGCGCGGCGGCGACGGCATCGGGCGCGGCCCAGGTGACCTCGGTGCCGAGCAGCCCGGACTCGAGCAGGTGGTCGCTGCACCCGTACAGCGGACGCACGGCGACGACGTGCCGTTTCCCTTGTGCCACCGCGGAAAGCAGGCAGGCCGAGACGGCGGCCATGCCGCTGGCGAACGCGACGCCGTGCTCGAAGCCTTCGAGCTCGGCGAGCGCTCGCTCGAACCGTTCGACGGTCGGGTTGCCCACCCGGCCGTAGATCGGCGGGCCGTCGAGTTCGCCACCGGCGGCGAACTCGTCGATCCGGGCGGCTTCGGCGGCACTGTCGCGGGAGGGGTAGGTCGTCGACAGGTCGAGCGGGGCGGCGTGCACGCCGAGGTCCGTGAGGTCGTCACGGCCGGCGTGGACGGCACGCGTGCGCAGCGAAGAGGTCATGTCAGCATGGTCGAGCTTTCACCGGATCCGAAGCAACAGTCTCGGATATCATTCGCCGATGCCCGATTCCGTCGAACTGAGTCCGGTCGACCTCGAGATTCTGCGTCTGCTCCAGAACGATGCCCGGATCACCAACAAGGACCTGGCGGCCGCGATCGGCATCGCGCCGTCGACGTGCCTGGACCGCGTCGCCCGGCTGCGGGACGCCGGCGTGATCACCGGGCAGCACGCGTCGGTCGACGCGGCGAAACTGGGCCGGCCGCTGGAGGCGTTCCTGTTCGTCCAGGTCCGCCCGCACCGGCGGCCGCTGGTCGACCCGTTCGTCGAGCACCTGCTGTCCCTGCCCGAGGTGCGCGCCGTCTACCACCTGACCGGGCCGGACGACTTCCTCGCGCACGTCGCGACCAGTTCCGCCGGCGAGCTGCAGCGCCTGGTGCTCGACGAGCTGACCGCCCGGGACGAGGTCGCCCGCGTGCACACGAACCTCGTCTTCCAGCACTGGAGCGGCGGACCGCTGCTGCCGCCGGGCGCCTGACGTCAAAGGTTCCCGAGCCAGCGGCGGGTCTCGCGCGGAGACGTCAGCCGGACGACCGCGGGGCACGGCGGTTCGGCGGCCCAGGCCCGGATGACCGCCCGCTTCTTCGCGAACGACGTGAAGTGCCAGCGGATGATCGAGTCCGCGGAGAACATCTGGCGGAACGACTCGACGTTGCCGTTGCAGATCCGCTCGCGGGTCGCCGCGCGCCGGGCGGTGCGGCGCAGCAGGCGGCCCAGCGAAAGCCAGCGCGGGTAGTCGAGGCCGACGATGAGCTGCGTGCGGGGCAGCACGACGTCGCTCCACCTGCTGTACGCGGCGTCGAGGACCCAGCGCTCCCCGGCGCACACCTCGGTGATCCGGCGGCGCTGCTCCTCGTCGGGCACCTCGACCCAGCCCGGCAGCCACGTGAGGTCGTCGGCCGAGTGGTACGGCAGACCGGTGCGCTCGGCGATCCGGGCCGCGAGCGTCGACTTGCCCGAGCCGGTCACGCCGTAGACGACGATGCGTTCAGGCGTCGAGGTCACGGGCGGGCTCCCGCGGCCCGCGGTAGGGCAGCGTCTGGCTGTAGACGACGTTCGTGGTCGTGCTGCCGAACTGCGCCAGCTCGTCCATCGTGTGCTCGAGGTGGGCCATCGAGGCCGCGGCGATCTTGAGCGTGTAGCAGTCGTCGCCGGTGGTGCGCAGGCATTCGAGGATCTCGAGGCGCTCACCGAGCAGCTTGTGCAGTGCCTCGTGCCGGCTGCCCGGGTACTTGAGCCGGACGACGGCGAGCACCGGGTAGCCGACCTTGCCGAGGTCGATGTCGGCGCGGTAGCCGGTGATCACGCCGGCCGCCTCGAGCCGCCGGAGCCGTTCGGTCGTGGCCGACGCGCTGAGGTTCACGCGGCGGCCGAGTTCGGTGAGCGGCAGCCGGGCGTCCTGCTGCAGCTCGACCAGGATGGCCCAGTCCGTCGAATCGAGAGTCTCGGTCATCCGCCGAATGTACCGCGAGATCCACGGCCGAAGCCGCCGAACGCCGTGATCGTTCCCTTCCGATCACGGCTTTGACCTCGATAGCCTTTCGTGGTGAAGATCGGCGTGAACGTCCCCAACTTCGGTCCCGGCACCGACCCCGGCGTGTTGCGCGCTTGGGCGCGGACCGTGGAAGGCCTCGGCTACGACCTGCTGATGGTGTCCGACCACGTCGCGATCACCCCGGACGTCGCCGGTCAGTACCCGGCGCCGTTCTACGAGCCGTTCACGACGCTGTCGTGGCTCGCGGGCATCACCGAGCGGGTGCGGCTCGGCACCACCGTGCTGGTCGTGCCGTACCGGCATCCCCTGCTGGTGGCCCGGATGGCGGCGAACCTCGACGCGCTCAGCGGCGGCCGGCTCGTCATCGGCGCCGGCATCGGCTGGGCGAAGCAGGAGTTCGACGCGCTCGGCGTGCCGTTCGAGCGGCGCGGAAAGCTCACCAGCGAATACCTTCGGACGATCCGCGCGGCCTGGACCGACCGCGACGACTACCGAGCCGGCCCGATCCCGTTGTGGCTGGGCGGGCACAGCGACGCCGGGCTGCGCCGCGCGCTGGAGCTCGGCGACGCGTGGCACCCGCTGCGGATGACCATGTCCGGGTTCCGGGAAGGCTTGGAGCGCTTGAAAAACCTGGCCGGCGACCGGCCGGTGCCGGCGTTCGCGCCGCGGATCCTGCTGCGGGTGACCGGAACCCCGGTGACCGGCCCGGACCGGCGCGCCGGCGAAGGCACCCTCGACCAGATCCTCGACGACCTGGCGCAGCTGCGGGCGCTGGGCGCGGAGACCGTCGTGCTCGACCCGTTCGATGCGGACCCCGCCGAGACCCTCAACCCGGAGGTCGCGTGGCGGGACCTGGCGGCCGTGGCCGCTTCCTGGAAGGAGAACCGGTGAAGGACACCGAGGAAACCCTGTTGCGGCGCGCGATCGAGCTCGCCCGCGAAGCACGCGAGGAACACGGCAACCCGCCGTTCGGCTCGCTGCTGGCCGACGCCGACGGCAATGTCCTGGCCGAGGACCGCAACACGTCGTTGACCGACAACGACATCACCGCGCACCCGGAGCTGAAGCTCGCCCGCTGGGCGGCGCAGAACCTCGACCCCGCGACCGCGGCGACGACCACGATGTTCACCAGCACCCAGCCGTGCGGGATGTGCACCGGCGCGATCGAGCGGTCCGGGCTCGGCCGGGTCGTCTACGCGCTGTCGACGGAACAGTTCCTCACGCTGCGCCCACCGGTCACGTGGGGCGGCCACCAGCTCGACGGCCCGGCGCTGTTCGACGAAGCCCGCGTGCCGGTCGAGGGGTATTACACGTGACGAGCTACGAAGTGCGTCCGGTGGCGCGCATCGAGTCGGCTCTCCGGGACCGCGCCACGGCCCCGAAGCAAGCCGACGAAGGCGCCCCACCGGCGCGGGTGGTGTTCGCATCGGAGTTCCACCCGGCGGCGGCCGACCTCCGCCCGGGCGACCGCCTGGTGCTGCTGACGTGGCTGCACGAAGCCGACCGCGAGGTCCAGTCGGTGCACCCGCGCAGCGACCCGGACCGCCCGCGCGAAGGGGTGTTCTCGACGCGCTCCCCGGACCGCCCGAACCCGATCGGCCTCCACACGGTGACGGTGACAGCAGTGGAGAACGGCACGCTCACGGTGACCGGCCTGGAAGCGATCGACGGCACCCCGGTTCTCGACGTGAAACCGGTCCTCGGGGAGGTGGCCGGCCGCTGATCACGATCGGGGCACCGGGGTAACGACCGCCGCCATCCGGACGACCTCCTACGCACAAACGGAGCAATCCCGGACGTGCCGACGGAGGTACCGCGATGATCAGTGCGTTGGAACCCGTGCTGCCGGTCCCGTGGGTGCCGCCGCAGCCTCCGCCGCCGGTCCGGACCGGGACGAATCCCTGGCACCTACTGCTCGCGGCAGCCGGCGGCGCGGCCCTGGTAGGCGCCCTGTGGGTCGGCCTGGACCTGGCCGATTCCGGCGCACCCACCGGCATACCCGGCACGTCCACGTCCGGCGAGGCGTTCGACCTCCGCGGTACGTTCACGCTGTTCAGCACCGGGTCCGGTTACAGCACCTGCGGTGGCTCCGGCGGCTATTCGGACATCACCACCGGGACGGCGGTCACCGTCTACAACGCCGCGGGAACCGTGCTCTCCCAAGGCGCACTCGGTACCGGGCACTCGGACGGCGCCGGCACGTGCGTGTTCTCCCTTTCCGCCCCGAACGTTCCATCGGGCGAGAAGTTCTACCTGGTGGAGGTCTCACATCGAGGCCGGATCATGGTGCAACCCGACGATGCGCGATATGGACGCGTCGCCTTGAGCCTGGGGCACTGATCAGTAGTCCTTGAAGCCCTTCCCGGTCTTCCGGCCCAGCCGCCCGGCCGTCACGAGGTGCTCCAGCAGCGGCGCCGGCGCGAAACCCTCCTCGCGGAACTCGTTGTACAGCGTGCGCTGAATGGCCAGCGAAACGTCCAACCCGACCACGTCCAGCAGCTCGAACGGACCCATCGGCAGGCCGCAGCCCACCTTCATCGCCGTGTCGATGTCGTTCGCCCCCGCGTAGTGGGCCTCCAGCATCTTCACCGCGTCGTTCAGGTACGGGAACAGCAGCGCGTTGACGATGAACCCCGCGCGGTCTCCACAGTGGACCGCGTGCTTGCCCACCGCGGCGCAGACCGCGCTCGCCGTCGCCACCACGTCCGGGGCGGTCGCGATCGTCGAGACCACCTCCACCAGCTTCATCACCGGGGCCGGGTTGAAGAAGTGGAGACCGATCACGTCGGACGGCCGGGAAGTCGCCGCCGCGCACTCGATCACCGGCAGCGAAGACGTCGTCGTCGCCAGCACCGCGCCCGGGCGGACCACCTCGTCCAGCGCCGCGAACACCGCCTGCTTCACCGACAGCTCCTCGGCCACCGCCTCGACGACCAGGTCGACGTCCGCCAAGGCCTCGAAATCAGTCACCGGGATGATCCGGGCCAGCGCCGCCGAAGCGTCCTCTTCGGACAGCTTCCCCTTCACCACGGCCTTGTCGAGTGACTTCTTCACCTTCGCCACGGACGCCTGCGCCTTCTCCAGGCTCCGGGCGCGCAGCACGACGTCGAGGCCGCGTTTCGCGAACACTTCCGCGATGCCGGTCGCCATGGTCCCGGTGCCGACCACGCCGACCCGGGCCACCGGCCGCGACGCCACACTCTCCACTGTGGACGAAACCGTCGCGTCCGCGACCATGTTCGGCGAGTCCGGCGCGTCGTAGGCGTAGAAGCCGCGGCCCGTCTTGCGCCCCAGCTGACCGGCCGTGATCATCTGCTTGAGCAGTGGCGCCGGCGCGTGCAGCCGGTTGCGGGACTGGTGGTACATCGTGTCGAGGATCTCGTACGCGGTGTCCAGCCCGATCAGGTCGAGCAGCGCGAGCGGGCCCATCGGGTACCCGCAGCCGAAGCGCATCGCGGCGTCGAGGTCCTCGCGCGTGGCGTAGCGCTGCTCGTACATCCGCACCGCGTGGTTGAGGTACCCGAACAGCAGCGCGTTCGCGATGAAGCCCGCCCGGTCGCCGATCACCACCGGCACCTTGCCGAGCCGCTCGGCGAACGCCACCACCTCGGTGACCACCTCCGGCTCGGTGACCACGGTCTTCACGATCTCGACGAGCTTCTGCACCGGCGCCGGGTTGAAGAAGTGCATGCCGACGACCTTGCCGGGACGCGTGGTGTGCACCCCGATCTCGGTGATCGACAGCGACGAGGTGTTGGACGCGAAGACCACTTCGGGCCGGGTGATTTTGTCCAGCTCGGTGAGAACGTCGGCCTTCAGCTCCAGGCTCTCCGGGATCGCCTCGACCACGAGGTCCACTTCGGACAGATCCGAGAGCGTGGTGCTGTACCGGATCCGGCCCAGCAGGGCGTCACGACCGGCGGGATCGAGCTTGCCACCGGAAAGAGCACGCTCGGTCGAGTGCTCGATGTGCCCACGGCCGCGGGCGACGCCGGTCTCGTCGAGCTCGACCGTCACGACGTCGAGCCCGCTGCGCGCGAGCACTTCGGCGATCCCGGCCCCCATCGTGCCCAGGCCGACCACTCCGACCGTCGAGATGTCCCGCGCCATTGAGGCCTCCAGAGATGTTACTCGCTGGTAATTGGCCCCGACTCTGCCACACGGAACGGCCGGAAGCCCAGACGGAATCGAGTCAGTACCGTGCAAGTCACCCGGTCGGCGAGCCGGGTTCACTCGCCGAAGTTGCCGTCCACCAGCTCTTTCGCCTTGTCCAGCGCGGCAGGTGCCTGGGGGCCGCGCGCTCGCACGCGGATCCGGTCGCCCTGGCGGGCGCCGAGCGACATCAGCGCCAGCACGCTGTGGCCGTCGGCCTCCTGGTCACCGAGCCGGACGGTGACCTCGGCGTCGAACGCGCTCAGCGCGCGCACCAGCACCGCGGCCGGCCGCGCGTGCAGCCCGACCTCGTTCCGCAGCACCAGCTCGACCTCGTCGTCACCCCCGGCGGCGGGTTCGGCCGCCGAAAGGTCCTCGGGCAGCCCCGCGGCCGCGGCGGCCTCCGCCACCGCCTTGCGGTCCCTGCCCGACTGCGCCGCGACCGCCGCGGCGATCGCGCCTTCGACCAGCGGGCCGTCCGCGACGACGGCGGCCGAGGGATCGGCCAGCGACTCGACGGCGAGCTCGGCGGTCATCTGGGCGCCGCCGAGGTCGTAGAGCAGCACGACGCCGTCGCCGGAGTCGGCGCGCTGGGTGGCCGCGACGACCTCGTCGTAGTCCGTGCCGATCGAGCCGTCGGAGAGGCCGCCGGCGGCCACGATCGTGACGTCCGGCGCCATCTGGGCGGCCAGCTCCGCCAGGCCTTCCGCGAGCTTCGCACTGTGCGAAACGAGCACGATGCCGACGCTCACCGGGCGGCCTCCGCGAACGCGCGCAGCAGCAGCGCCGACGACCGAGCGCCGGGATCCAGATGGCCCACCGCGCGCTCGCCCAGGTAGGACGCGCGACCCTTGCGCGGCACCAGGTCCACTGTGGACTCCGCGCCGCGGTCGGCCGCGTCGGCCGCCGCGGTCAGCACCGCGGCGACGTCCCCGCCGTCCTCGGCCGCCTTCTCCGCGGCCGACACCGCCGGGATCAGGGCGTCGACCATGGTCGCGTCGCCGCCCACCGCCTTCCCGCGGGCCTGGACGCCTTCGAGCCCGGCGCGCAGCGCGTCCAGCAGCGCCGGCACGTCCAAGTCCTCGGCGGTGCCGAGCTTGGCCGAAGCACGCAGGAAAGCCGTGCCGTACAACGGTCCCGCCGCCCCGCCGACCTTCGAGATCAACGTCGTCGCGACGAGCTTCAGGACCGCACCCGGCGTCTCCGGCGCACCCGCGTCGAGAGCCGCGACGACGGCGGTGAACCCGCGGTTCAGGTTCTCGCCGTGGTCGCCGTCGCCGATCGCGCGGTCGAGTTCGATCAGCTCGGCGCGGTGCTCGGCGACGACGGCCGCCGCGGCGCGCACGGCCGCCGCGACCCCGTCCGCCTTGCAGGTCATCAGACCCCCCACCGCAGCGCCGCGGTGTTCACCGGGGCGTCCCAGAGCTCGGTCAGCTCGTCGTCCAGTTTGAGCAACGTCAGACTCATCCCCTGCATCTCGAGGCTGGTGATGTACGGGCCGACCAGCCGGCGTTCGACCACGATCCCACGCTCGGCCAGCAGCCGCTCGGCGATGCCGTGCGCCAGGTAGAGCTCGACGAGCGGGGTCGCGCCCATCGAGTTGGTGAACAGCAGCACCCGGTCACCGGACTCGAACGGCAGGTCCTCCCGAACGGCATCGACCAGCCGCGCCACCAGCGCGTCGGCCGGTTCGAGCGGGATCCGTTCGCGGCCGGGCTCGCCGTGGATGCCGATGCCGAACTCGATCTCGCCGTCGCCGAGGTCGAAGCTGGGCGTGCCCGCGTGCGGCACGGTCGGCGCGGTCAGCGCGACGCCGATCGACCGCACCTGGCCGATCACCTTCTGCGCCAGCGCCGTCACCGCGTCGAGCGAGTCGCCGCGCTCGGCGGCCGCGCCGGTGATCTTCTCCAGCAGCACCGTTCCGCCGACCCCGCGGCGGCCCGCGGTGTACGTCGAGTCCTTGACCGCGACGTCGTCGTCGATCACGACGCTGCGCACCTCCAGGCCCTCGGCGGCGGCCAGCTCGGCGGCCGTCTCGAAGTTCAGCACGTCGCCGGTGTAGTTCTTCACGATGAGCAGGGCGCCCGCCTCGCCGGTGGTCGCGGTGACTGCCGCCTGCACGGCGTCCGGCGTCGGCGAGGTGAACACCGCGCCGGGTACGGCGGCGGCGAGCATGCCGAGGCCGACGAACCCGCCGTGCAGCGGCTCGTGCCCGGACCCGCCGCCGGAGATAACGGCGACCTTGCCGGCGACCGGCGCGTCGGCGCGGACCACGACGTCCGGATCCTCCTGGACGCGCAGGATGTCCGCGTGCGCGGCGGCGAGGCCCCGCAGCGACTCCGCGACGACGTTCGCCGGATCGTTGATGATCTTCTTCACGACAGCCTCCGGCACATCGGCGGGTGGGGTGTCCCCTTCCTACCTCTCCGCGCCGCCCACCGCCAGGTCAGGGTTTGGGGAGCTTCGTGACCACGTTCTTCGCGACGCTGACCGCCTTGCCGCACGGGTCGTCGGTGTCCGGCTTGGCGTTGTAGTTCTCGTAGTCCACTTGGGCCAGTTCGACGTCGTCGCCCTGCCACGGCCGGTGCTGCCACTCCACCGTGCAGCGCGACGCGCTCCCGTCGGCCTGCTTCCGGAACGCGGTGACGCCGGAGCCGAGGTCCACCTTGGAGTAACCGTCCCCGACGATCGGTGGCAGCCCCGGCAGGAACTCGACGGTCACGGTCGGGTTGGCGCCGTTGCTCTGCCACTGGCAGGAGTGCAGGCCCGAAGGCGCGGACTTCGCCGACGGCACGGTGGGGGCGACCACCGCGGTGTCGGCCATGGCGCACGGGTCGGCGGTCAGCAGGGTGCCCGTCGGCGTCGAGTACTTCTCCGGTGAGCTGTGCAGCTTCTGCACGATGGCGTCCATCAGCGTCTGGCCGGGCCGGCACGGGTCGCTCGGGTACGTCACCGAGACGGTGAGGGCCATGTCCGGGTTCAGCGCCGTCATCGTCGCGACCGTGCAGCTCGTGTCGTCGGTCTTGTTCACGCGCAACGGCAGCCCGCCGAGCTGCCCGGTCGTCTTGTCCGCGTGCGGGAGCAGGGTGCCGCCGATCTCGAAGTCGAGCCGGATCTCCTTGCCGCCGGGGTCCTTCACCTTGTTGCCGCACCGGTCGAAGGCGATCGACGACGGCGACGGGTCCTCCTCGACCGTGCCGAGCCCCAGCGCGCCGAGGGCCTCCTTGGTCAGGAACTGGCACGGCTTGATCGTGCGCAGCACGTTCGCCGCCACGGCGGCGTCGGTGATCGGCCCGTCGGAGACCTGGCCGGCACCGGCCGCCGCGGGCACCGTCGTCCGCGCGAAGTTGGACTTGCCGAGGTCCTGCCCGCACGCGGTCAGCGGCAGCGCCAGGGCGGTGACCAGCAGGAACAGCTTCGGGAGACGGCGGCGCCGAACGTCAGGGAGCACGCGGTGCACGGTAGCCGGAACCTCGCGCTCCTGTCCGGACAACCCGGCTATTCGGCCTGGGCAGGCGGTGTGTCGGTGCTCTCGGGCTCGGCCGGCACGACGAGCGGCCGGACCCGGGCCCAGATGATGAACGCCGCGGAGACCACCAGCATGCCGATGCCGGCCCACAGGTTGATGTTGACGTCGGCGGCCTTCTTCAGCTCGTCCTCGGTGGTGAAGCCGATGCCCATCACCGTGAGGATCACGCCGTAGACGCCGATCAGCAGGGCGATGATCAGCCGGATGTCGAAGGCGCCCGCCTTCTGCGGCCGCGCGCCGGACTCGGTAGCCATGACGGACCTCCTAGAAGATGGCGTTGAGGGCGATGGTCAGGATGAGCACGATGCCCGCGAGCAGGCCCGGCTTGCGGTACCAGCCCGCGTTCTCGCCGGTGTCGTCGTGCTTGCGCGTTTCCTTCGGCGTCAGCGAGTAGACCAGCCCCACCAGCTCTTCGTCCGGCTTCGGCTTGGTCGCCAGCGACACCACGACGCTCACCACGATGTCGACGACGAACGCGGTCCCCGCGGCGACGAAGCTGGTGCCCTGGCCGCTCAGCCCGATCACCCCGGCCTGCGACAGGCCCCAGACCGTGATCGCGGACGCGGTACCGAGCACCAGGCCGCTCCAGCCGGCGTGCGGCGTCATCCGCTTCCAGAACATGCCCAGGATGAACGTCGCGAACAGCGGCGCGTTGAAGAAGGAGAACAGGTCCTGCAGGTAGTTCAGGATGTTGCCGGAGTTCGACGCGATGAACGCGGTGCCGATGGCGAGGATCGTGCCGACCGACGTCACCACGCGCCCGAGGCGCAGGTAGTAGCCGTCCGGCTTGTCCTTCTTCACGTACGTCTGCCAGATGTCGTAAGTGAAGACCGTGTTGAACGAGCTGAGGTTCGCCGCCATGCCGGCCATGAACGAGGCCAGCAGACCGGCGATCGCGATGCCGAGCATTCCGTTCGGGAGCAGGTCGCGCATCAGCAGGAGCAGCGCGTTGTTGAACGTGACGCCGCTTTCCGCGGTGCCGCCGTCCAGCAGGACCTGCTTGTCCTTGACGTACTCGGACACGGTGACCGCGGCGATCATGCCCGGGATGATCACGATGAACGGGACCAGCATCTTCGGGAACGCGCCGATGATCGGCGTGCGCCGCGCGGCGGACATGCTCTTCGACGCCATCGCGCGCTGGACCTCGACGAAGTTCGTCGTCCAGTAGCCGAACGACAGCACGAAGCCCAGACCGAACACGATGCCGAGAATCGACAGGATGTTGTTGCCGAAGCCCGTCAGGTTGTCACCGGGCCACGAGTGCAGCTGCGCGGTGCCGCCCGGGCTGTTGGTGACCTTGTCGACCAGGCCCTGCCAGCCGCCGACCTTGACCAGGCCGATGATCGTCAGCGGCACCAGCGCGATGACGATCACGAAGAACTGCAGGACCTCGTTGTAGATCGCGGCGGAGAGGCCGCCGAGCGCGGTGTAGGAGAGGACGATCACGGCGGCGATGATGATCGACACCCACAGCGGCCAGCCGAGCAGCAGGTTCACCACGCTGGCCAGCAGGAACAGGTTCGCGCCCGCGATCAGGATCTGAGCGGCGGCGAAGCTGACGCCGTTGACGAGGTGGGCGGGCTTGCCGAAGCGCCGCCGCATGAACTCGGGGACGCTGCGGACCTTCGAGCCGTAGTAGAACGGCATCATCACGATGCCGAGGAACAGCATCGCCGGGATCGCGCCGATCCAGAAGTAGTGGACGGTCGGCAGGCCGTACTGGGCGCCGTTGGCCGACATGCCCATGACCTCGACCGCGCCGAGGTTCGCCGAGATGAACGCCAGGCCGGTGACCCAGGCGGGCAGCGAGCGGCCTGACAGGAAGAAGTCGAGACTGCTGGACACCTGACGTCGTGCCAAGTACCCGATGCCGAGCACCAGCACGAAGTAGAACGCCAACTCGATGTAGTCGATCGCGCTCGCGTCGAGTCGCAGGTTCGCATCGGCTAGGACGAGCACCCGACCCACCTCCGGCAGTATCTTCCAATTGGACAACAACCCACAGGAATCACCACTGTCCTGTCGGATCCGGACAGTACTGCATGGATTCAGGGTCGGCACGCTGACGTGTCCAAAGTGGCCAGAAGGCGCGCCTCCCCGGCCTTGAACTGGGGAAACGCGCCTTCTGTCGGACGCCGCGGGAGCGGCAGTGGATCACCGGTCGGTCGGGACCGCGATCTCGCCGTCTTCTTCGATCAGCTTGGCGAGCACGTCGTCGGGCAGGTAGGTGCGGTGCGGGTAGCCCGGGCCCCACGAGTTGAGCAGCGGCACGGCACCGAGCTCGTCGGCCCGCGGGTTGGCGAGCACGGAGTGCACGTCGTCGACCGACTTGGCCCAGCGGAACGCCTTGATGCCCTGCTTGGCCTCGGGCGTGTACTTCTCGCGCGCCTGCCAGTCGTCGTTCGCGTAGGAGTCGTCCCACAGGACGTGCCCGGCCTCCTTGAGCACCTCGGCGGCGGCGCGGACCGACGTGCCGTTGTCGTCGCCGGGGTTGGTTTCGTCCCACTCGTCGCGCTTCTTGGCCGAGTCCCACAGCCAGCGGGCGGTGTACTCGCTGCCGTTGAAGATCGACATGCAGCGCGACCAGCCGAAGCCGACGCAGGCGCCTTCTTTGCCCTGGTCGTAGAACGCGTACCAGGCGTCGGTGTCCGGCGTGCCGCCCGGCTCGAGGCAGACGCAGTGCCCGCCGCGGATCCGGCCCAGCTTCTTGACGCCGGCCTTGGCGATGAAGAACTCACCGGAGGCTTCGTCCTTCTCCGGGGTGTCGAAGGCGGAGTACCAGTTGACCCCGATCACGACCGGCGCCCGGGTGGGCCGGTCGGCGTCGGACAGCGCGCCGAGCGGATACCTTTCCACGTGCCGCCAGTCGTCCGGAATGAACCGGCCCAGACGCGGGTCGGCCGGATCGGAACCGAGTGGGCGATAACGCATGACTTCCTCCTCCGTGCAGGCGAAAACGCGCGCACACCGGCCGGACAGGCGCGCACACACGAGCTCGAAGGCAGACTGAAACGTTGGCACGGCAAAGAAAGACGGCCGAGCGCACCACCCTCCGGCCACGCCGGACCCACCGGCGGAACCCCTCGGAATAGAGTGTCCCACGGGTCGGCGCAATAGGATCCCGAACTCACCCGAACAGCGCATAAAGGCAGGTCAGAAAGGGGACGATCACTTCTCTGCCGCCTATCAGGTTAACGATTTCCTTGCGGAGTAATCACCCGGGAATCAGATACCGCAATTCGGCATCGTTTCAGTATCGGTACTTCAGGGCCCCGAGCTCGCGCGCACCTGAAACAACGGACGCGCTTCCCGCGATCTCCATCCCACGATCACGGAGGTGCCCGATGAAACGACCGATCGTCGCGACGATGGCCACGGCCTGCCTGCTGACCGGGTGCTCCGGCGGGACGACGGCACCCGTGACCACCACGACCGTGACCGTCACGAGCATCCAGGCCGCTCCTGAGCCGTCAACGGCCGGCGTCGCGGCGCCCGCGTCACCGGGGCGCATCACCAAGCAGGTCGGGGAGCAGATGGGCATCTACCCCGAGGCGCAGGGCTCGCCGACCGGTCCCGCCACCGCGACCGGCACGATCACCGAGATCAAGAAGGCGCGCAGCAAGTTCACCGGCGAGTTCGCCCTGCGCGTCTCCGCGACCGTTCGAACCGGCGACGACGACGGGACCAACGCGGACGCCATGCGCGTCTGGTGGTGCGGCTCGGGGGCGTGGTCCACTCTCGACCCGGATACCGGGGAGCAGCTGTCCGCCCGCGGCGGCATGATGATCAAGGGCGAGAACCACATCACGAGCTTCGCCCGCGGCAAGACCTACTCGTGCACCTTCGACGCCGACGGGCTGGCCGACCACGGCCTGCTCATCCTCGGCGACCTGTCGACGCCCGGCACGTACGCGATCCCCTTCGACGTGCGGTGAGTGTCAGTCCGATACGCGGCGGAACCGCGGCACCCGGCCGTCCGACGTCTCCACGGACTCCGCGAACATCGCCTCCGGCCGCACCCACAACCCGCGCGCGCCGTACAGCGCCCGGTACACGACCAGCTTCTCTTCCGTCTCGCTGTGCCGTGCGACCCCGAGAACCTCGTACTCGCCGCCCTTGTAGTGCACGTACCGCCCGGGTTCCACGTCAGAACAGCCTGAACTCGTCGGACTCGATGCCGCGCAGCTCGTCGTAGTCCAGGGTCAAGCAGCGGATTCCGCGGTCCTCCGCCAGCGTCCGCGCCTGCGGCTTGATGATCTGCGCCGCGAACACGCCCTGGACCGGGGCCAGCAGCGGGTCGCGGTTGAGCAGCTCCAGGTACCGCGTCAGCTGCTCGACCCCGTCGATCTCGCCGCGGCGCTTGATCTCCACCGCCACCGACTTGCCGTCGGCGTCGCGGGCCATGATGTCGACCGGGCCGATCGGCGTCGGGAACTCGCGGCGGACCAGAGTGTAGCCGTCGCCGAGGGTCTTGATGTGCTCGGCCAGCAGCTCCTGGAGGTGCGCCTCGACGCCGTCCTTCTGCAGGCCCGGCTCCGCGCCCAGCGCCTGGGAGTAGTCGTGGAAGATCTCCTCGATCGAGATCACCAGCTTCTCGCCCTGCTTGTTCTCGACGATCCAGATCTTGCCGTCCTCGATCAGCCAGCAGGGTGGGCTCATCCAGTTCAGCGGCTTGTACGCGCGGTCGTCGGAGTGGACGGACACCGACCCGTCGGACTTCACGAGCAACAGGCGGGTGGCCATCGGCAGGTGGGCGGTGAGCCGGCCGGCGTAGTCGACCTGGCACCGCGCGATCACGAGACGCACCCGAGGAGGGTAGGACAGGGTCGGTGATACTGGGCGCGTGGACCCCATTCAGCGTGTCGCGTCCCGCGAGGTGTACCGCAACAACTGGATGACCGTGCGGGAGGACGACATCCGCCGCCCGGACGGCTCGGCGGGCATCTACGGCGTGATCGACAAGCCGGACTACGCCCTCGTCATCGCCCGGGACGGCGACCGGTTCCGGCTGGTCGAGCAGTTCCGCTACCCGCTGGGCGAACGCCGCTGGGAGTTCCCGCAGGGCACCGCCCCGGGCCTCGCCGACGTGCCGCCCGCCGAGCTCGCCGCGCGGGAGCTGCGCGAAGAGACGGGCCTGCGCGCCGGCTCGATGGTGCCGCTCGGCAAGCTCGACGTCGCCGCCGGCATGAGCAGCCAGCGCGGCTGGGTGTTCCTCGCCACGGACATCACCGAGGGCGAACCCGAGCGCGAGATCGAAGAGCAGGACATGCGCAGCGCGTGGTTCGCGCGCGCGGACCTCGAGAAGATGATCCAGGCCGGCGAGATCACCGACGCGCAGTCGATCGCCGCGTGGGGGCAGCTCATGCTGTTCGAGCGGCACCGGCCCTGAGCATCCCGCGGATCACCAGGTGGTGGAACGGCTTGATGAGCGCGAAGTAGGCCGGGCCGACGCGGTTGTGGAAGTGCACGACCGTGCCGAGCCGGAAGCCACGGGCCACCGCTTCGACCGTCAGGTAGCCGCTCAGGTGACTGTCGTCCGCGCCCGCGACCAGGTAGCGCTCCGGGTCGCCGGCCCGGACGGTGAAGAACGCGACCCGGTCGCCGGGCGCGAACCCGACGTCCTCGGGCCGGAGCCGGCCGGTGCGCGGAACGGCCGCGGTTTCCAGCCGCAACGCCTTCGCGAGCAGGTATCGGGCACCGAACAGGACTTTCAGCCAGGCGGGCGACCAGCCGAACACACCCGCGACGAACTCGCGCAGAGTGTTCTCGCTTTCGATCTCCTTGAACTCGACGTAGTCGGCGCCGTCGAGAAAGGGCTCGAGTTCGGTCATTTCCTTCTCCCCAGAACGAGTTCCAACGCATTCTTGAGCTGCCGCCCGGACAGCGGCGGCACGACCTGCCCGGCGCCGACGACGACCAGGTACAGCGCCTGCGCCAGGCCCGCGTCGCCGCTGATCTCGGTCAGGTAGGCCACGCGGCTCCGGTCGACGCGCTCCTGGACCGCCCTCGCTTCGGCGTCCTGCAGGGCCCAGGCCCGGATGGCGATCTCGAGCCCGAGGCCGGGTCCGGGCGCGAGGACGAGCTTCAGCAACGTGCTCAGGCGGTCACCTTCGGCCGCCTCGGCCTGCTCGATGAAGCGGATCGTGCGCTCGGCCTCGAAGTGCTCCAGCAGGGCGGTCCGGAAGCCGGTCATGCCCTTGAAGTGGTGGTAGAAGGAGCCCTTCGACAGGCCGAGCCGCTCGGACAGCCGCTCGATGGTCACCGAAGGCGCGCCCTGCTCCGCCAGCAGCACCAACCCCGCGTCCAGCCAGTCCCGCTTGCTCGCCATGGCTCGACCATACCATACCGTACGGTACGGCCGACAGGCACAAGAACGGCACTTCCACGTGAAAGTGCCGTCCGGGTCAGTCGGGCCAGGAGGGCTTGCGCTTCTCCAGGAACGCCGCCATGCCTTCGCGGGCGCCGGGCAGCTGCGACGCCGAGGCCATGACCTCCAGTGCGATCGCGTAGGCGTCGGCCTCGGGCCGGTCGAGCTGGGCGTACAGCGTGACCTTGCCCATCGTCTTGCTGGCCCGGCTGCCGCGGGTCGCCCGCGCGAGCAGCTCCGCGACGGCGTCGTCCAGCTGGTCGTCGGGGACGACCCGGTTGACCAGACCCCAGTCCAGCGCGGTGGGCGCGTCGATGACGTCGCCGGTCAGCGCCAGCTCCATCAGGCGCTTGCGGCCGATCGAGCGCGCTACCGGGACCGCCGGCGTGTGGCAGAACCAGCCGCCCTTGCCACCCGGCAGCGCGAAGCCCGCCGATTCGGCGGCGATCGCGAGGTCGCACGACGCCACGAGCTGACACCCCGCGGCCGTGGCCAGGCCGTGCACCCGCGCGACGACGACCTGCGGCACCGACTGCATGGTCTTCATCAGGTCCGTGCACAGCGTGAGCAGCTCGCGCACGCCCATCAGGTCGCGCGCGGCGACGTCGCCGAAGTCGTGCCCGGCGGAGAACACCGGCCCGGCGCCGGCCAGCACGATGCCCGTCGCGTCGGACGTCCCCGCTTCGTGGAACGCGGCGAGCAGCTCGGCCAGGTGGTCCGCGGACAGCGAGTTGCGCCGTGCCGCGCGGTTCATGGTGATCGTGACGGTGTCGCCGTCCCGCTTGACCAGGATGTGCTCGTACTCGGTCATGCCTCGACGGTAACCCGCCGGAAGGTGCGCCGATAGCTGTCCGGGCCGACACCCACTTCGGCGCGCATCCGGCGTCGGAGGTTCGCCGCCGTCCCCAGGCCGGAACGTTGCGCGACGCGCTCGACCGGCAGCTCGGTCGTCTCCAGCAACCGCTGCGCGTACCGGACGCGCTGCACCCGCAGCCACCGCCCCGGCGTCACCCCGGCGGCCGCGGCGAACTCGCGGTGGAACGTCCGCTCGCTCATCCGCGCGTGCCCGACGAGGTCTTCGACGCCGATGCCGGAGCCGAGCCGCGCCAGCGCCCAGTCCATTGTGGACGCCATGCCGGGCTGGGAGGCCGCAGGGGGCAACGGGTTGTCGACGTACTGCCGCTGCCCCCCCTCCCGCGCCGGGGGCATCACCAGGCGGCGGGCGAGCGAAGCGGCGACTTCCGAGCCGTGGTCGCGCCGGACCAGGTGCAGGCAGAGGTCGAGGCCGCCGACGACGCCCGCCGACGTCAGGATGCCGCCGTCATCGGTGTAGAGGACGTCGCGCTGAAGGTCCGCGCGCGGCGCGACGCGGGTCAGGGCGTCGAAGTCACGCCAGTGCGTGGTCGCCGGGCGGCCGTCGAGCAGGCCCGCGGCCGCGAGCGTGAACGCGCCCGAGCACAACGCGGCGACGGTCGTCCCGGCCCGGTGTGCCCGCCGCAGCGCCGCGACGGCGGCCGGCGAGACGGGCGCGAGCGGGTCGTCGCGGCCCGGCGCCACGACGAGGTCGCAGCCGTCGAGGCCGGCGAGCCCGTGCGTCGCCGTGACGTCACCGAACGGCGACACGGCGGTGCGGATCCGGCCCTGGCTGCACAACCGCAGGGTGAACGGGCCGATCCCGCTGTCGGTGCGGTCCTGGCCCCAGACCTCACCGATCACCGCGAGGTCGAACATCCGGGTGCCCGGCAGCAGCAGAACGCCGATCGTGCGCATGGCAGAAAAGTACCGCATCGCGCGTCCTCTGCCACTCCCCGGCACTGAAGAAACCCGCGAAACTCGACGTCATGACCGAAACGGCACTCATCCTGATCGACGTCCAGCGCGGGTTCGACGAGCCCGGCTGGGGCCCGCGCAACAACCCCGGCGCGGAAGCGAACATGAAGGCCCTGCTCGACGCGTGGCAGGAGCGGCGGCTGCCGGTCGTGCTGGTGCACCACGACTCGACGGGGCCGACATCGCCGCTGCGGCCCGGCCGGCCCGGCAACGACTTCAAGCCCGAGCTCGACGGTGCGCGGCCGGACCTGGTGTTCGGCAAGAAGGTCAACTCGGCCTTCATCGGCGACGTCGACCTCGACGCGTGGCTGCGCAAGCGCGGCATCACGAGCTTCGTCCTGGCCGGGATCCAGACGAACTTCTGCTGCGAAACGACCGCGCGGATGGGCGGGAACCTGGGCTACGACGTGACTTTCGCGCTCGACGCGACGTTCACCTTCGACCTGCCGGGCATCGACGGCGACGTCGTCACGGCCGACGAGCTGTACCGCGTCACGGCGGCGAACCTGGCGAACCAGTTCGCCACCGTGAAGTCCACGAAGGAGATCCTGGCCGGGCTCAGCTGAGGCCGTTGCGCTCCCGGACCAGCGAGACGATGCCGTCCATGATCTCGGTCAGCTCGTAGTCCTTCGGCGTGAACACGCGGGCGATGCCGCGCTCGGTCAGCAGCGCGGCGTCGTCCGGCGGGATGATGCCGCCGACGATCACCGGGACGTCGCCCGCGCCCGCGGCGCGCAGGCCGTCGACGACGTTCGGGACGACCTCCAGGTGCGAGCCGGAGAGCACCGACAGCCCGACGACGTGCACGCCTTCCTGCACCGCGGCCGCGACGATCTGCTCGGGCGTCAGCCGGATGCCCTGGTAGACGACCTCGAAGCCGACGTCGCGCGCCCGGACGGCGACCTGCTCGGCGCCGTTGGAGTGCCCGTCGAGCCCCGGCTTGCCGACGAGGATCCGCAGCCGTTCGCCCAGTTCTGCTTCGGTTTCCCGGACCCGGGAGCGGACGCGCTCGATCCCCGGGTCGCCACCGCTCGCGGCGGCCGCGGAAACCCCCGTGGGCGCGCGGTATTCGCCGAACACCTCGCGCAGCGCGCCGGACCACTCGCCGGTGGTCACGCCGGCCCGCGCACAGTCCACAGTGGCCTCGAAGAGGTTTTCCGTGGTCCGCGCGCGTTCCTTCAGCACGGTCAGGGACCGTTCGACGGCGTCGTCGTCGCGCTGGGTACGCCACTCCTCGATCGCGGTGACGGCGGCCTTCTCGACGGCGGGATCGATCGTCTCGATCGCCTTCGCGCCTTCGGCCTGCAGCGGCGACGGCTCGGTCGTCTCGAACTTGTTGACGCCAACGAGGACGCGCTCGCCGTTTTCCATGCCCCGGCGGTATTCGGCGAGCGAACCGACCAGCTGCGACTTCATGTAGCCGCTCTCGACCGCGGCGACCGCGCCGCCGAGGTCCTGCACGCGGGCGATCTCCTCGCGCGCGCCGGTCATGATCTCGTCGACCTTGGCCTGGATGACGTGGGAGCCGTCGAAGATGTCCTCGTACTCCAGCAGGTCCGTCTCGAACGCGAGCACCTGCTGCATCCGCAGCGCCCACTGCTGGTCCCACGGCCGCGGCAGGCCGAGTGCCTCGTTCCAGGCGGGCAGCTGGATCGCGCGGGCGCGGGCGCCGCGGCTGAGCGAAACCGCCAGCATCTCCAGCACGATCCGCTGGACGTTGTTCTCCGGCTGGGCTTCGGTGAGGCCCAGCGAGTTGACCTGGACGCCGTAGCGCAGGCGCCGCGCCTTCGGATCCGTTACGCCGTAACGGTCTCGCGTGATTTCGTCCCAGAGCGCGGTGAACGCGCGCATCTTGGACATCTCCTCGACGAAGCGGACGCCGGCGTTGACGAAGAACGAGATCCGCGCGACGACCTTGGCCATGTCGGCCGCGTCGACCTGCCCGGAGTCGCGGACGGCGTCGAGCACGGCGATCGCGGTGCACAGCGCGTAGGCGACCTCCTGCGTCGGCGTCGCGCCGGCTTCCTGCAGGTGGTAGCTGCAGATGTTGATCGGGTTCCACTTCGGCACGTGGTGCACGGTCCACGCGATCATGTCGGTGATCAGCCGCAGGCTCGGCCCCGGCGGGAAGATGTAGGTCCCGCGGGACAGGTACTCCTTGATGATGTCGTTCTGCGTGGTGCCGGTGAGCTTCGCGAGGACTTCGTCGACGTCCCGGCCCTCGGCTTCGGCCTGCTCGCGCGCCACGGAGACGTACAGCGCGAGCAGCCACATGGCCGGCGCGTTGATCGTCATCGACGTGTTCGCCTCGGCGAGCGGGATGCCGTCGAAGAGCCGCCGCATGTCGCCGATGTGCGACACGGGCACGCCGACCTTGCCGACCTCGCCGCGGCTGAGCTGGTGGTCCGGGTCGTAACCGGTCTGCGTCGGCAGGTCGAAGGCGACCGAAAGGCCGGTCTGCCCCTTGGCGAGGTTCCGCCGGTAGAGCTCGTTCGACGCGGCGGCCGAGGAGTGCCCGGCGTAGGTCCGCATCACCCACGGTCGGTCTCGCTCACGGTCCGTTGGGTACGGCACAGGGCACCTCCGGCGGTGGACGTTTCGCCGAGTGTACCGAGCGGTAACTTATGGTGGCAGTGCGATGGGACACGTCCGGGTGACCTCAGTCCGCGGTTTGCGCCTCCTCGATCAGCTCGCGGATCCGCTCGGGCTCCGCCACGGCGACGAACTTGATCGGGCTCCGCCGGCCCTGGAACCGCACCGGCACGGAATAGCCGAGGATGTCGAGGACCACGTCGGGGTCGGTGAAAGTGAGCGTGGCGAGACCGCCCCGGCCGAGCCAGGTGATCGACGGCGGGTACGCACCCAGGTCCGCCGCGGTGAGGATGCGGCCCGACACGCGGTCGGCCACCAGGACCCGCTGATCGGTCACCGCGTACACCGAGCGCCTGGCCGCCCACATCCGCGTGAGCACCACCCCCCAGGCGCCCGCGAAGGTCAGGACCGCCACGATCACGTTGACGAACGGGAATTCCTGGTCCGGAACGGGCTCCACCAAGGCGAAAAATCCCGCCGCCACCGTGCCGGCGGCGGGGAGGAACCACTCGATTCCCGTCGGGGCCACCCGCTGCGGCTGCCCCGACCACACCAGTCTTTCCCCCGGCAGCAAAGCGATGAACGGCTCGTACACGGCGCCCTCCCCAGCTCTTTGCCCGGCTGACGCTCCGGAAGGCCGCGCCGGTTGCCTTCAGGCGGCCGAAGTGCCCGACGTGCCCGCTTCCGGCGGCGCCTGGCGCGCCTTGGCTTCGTCGATGGCCTTGGTCAGGAGGTCGCGGACGCGCTTGGGCTCGCCGACACCCATCAGCGTCACCGAGCCGGATTCCGCGAAGGAGAGGGTGCCGGTGCGCGACGGTCCCGGCTTGAGGACCGGCGCCGAGAGACCGGCCAGCTCGCTCGCGCGTTCCTTCTGCCGGAACAACCCCGACCGCGCGATGACCCGGCTGTCGGTCACGGCGTACGTGGTGCGCCCGAGCGCGAGGTACCGGACGGCCGACCGGCCGACGGCACCGTACAAGCCGATCACCAGCACCACGACGGCCCCGGTCATGGCGCCCCCGCTGGGCTGCTTCGCGAGCAGGAACCAGAACGCGGCGACGGCGATGATGAGTCCGGCAGGGGCGATCACCCCGTCCGCGGCGACGTAGAACGGGCGCTGGACCGGCTCCCCGGCCCAGAGCACGCGCTCACCGGGTAGAAGATCGATTTCCCCTGCTGACATGGCCGAACACTACTCTGTGGACGCTTCTCCCGCCGAGTCCCGCGCGCGCCGCACATGTTCGCGCACTCTCAGTGCCCTCCGGTACAGCGCCGGCGGTGTGACGGGAATCCGCGAGACCCGACCTGTACCCGTCGATTAGCGTGGGCAGCCGTGACGTGGAGTGCTTACGGAAGTTACCTGCTCATCGTGGTCCTGATCGTGCTCGCACCGGGCCCGGACACGATGGTGATGCTGAAGAACGCGCTGTCCGGCGGGTTCCGCGGCGGGCTCCTCGCGTCGCTGGGCATCTTCGCCGGCAACGCCGTCCAAGGAAGTGCCGCGGCGCTCGGGCTCGGCGTCCTCATCGCGCGGTCGCAGCCGGTGTTCCTCGCGCTCAAGTGGGTCGGCGCGGCCTACCTCGTCTTCCTCGGCTTCCAGGCGCTGCGCGGGGCGTTCCGCGGGAACTACGACGTCGTCGAGCAGGTCCAGCGGCGCCGCGGCGGCGGGTTCCGGCGGTTCCGCGAGGGGTTCCTCTCCAACATCACGAACCCGAAGGTGCTGGTGCTGTACCTGTCCGTGCTGCCGCAGTTCCTGACGGCCGAGTCGAGCATCGGGGACTCGCTGGTGCTGGCCTACACCGTCGCGGTGCTCGGCGGGCTGTGGCTGCTGGTGCTGCTGGTGTTCGTGCACCGCGTCCGCGCGTGGCTGGGCCGCCGCCGGGTGCGCCGCACGCTGGACGGGGTCACCGGCACCGCGCTGCTCGGCTTCGGCGCCGCCCTCGCCCTGGAGTCCTGATGACGTGGAGCACCTACCTCGGGTTCGCCGGGATGATGGCGTTCCTGGCGATGATGCCGGGCCCGGACACCATGGTGGTGCTGAAGAACGCCCTCACGGGCGGCGCCCGCGGCGGCGGCTGGGCGTGCGCGGGGATCAGTGTGGCGAACTTCCTGCAGGGCACGGCGGTGGCGCTCGGCCTGGGCGCGGTGATCACGCGCTACCAGCCGTTGTTCGAGACGGTGAAGTGGCTGGGCGCGGCCTATCTCGTCTTCCTGGGGATCCAGGCATTGCGTGGCGCTTGGCGCGGGAACTACGAAGCTCTGGACGACGTCCGCCGCGTTCGCGGTACGCGGGGACGCCGGTTCCGTGAGGGGTTCCTGTCGAACATCACCAACCCGAAGGTGATCGTGCTGTACCTGTCGGTGCTGCCGCAGTTCCTCACGCCGGCGTCGACGTTCGCCGATTCGCTGCTGCTGGCGTACACCGTCGCGGCGCTCGGCGTCGTGTGGCAGGTGCTGCTGCTGGTGTTCGTGCACCGGGTGCGCGGGTGGCTGGAGCGGCGCCGGGTCCGCCGGACCCTCGACGGCATCACCGGCACCGCCTTGCTCGGCTTCGGCGCCGCGCTCGCCGTCGAAAGCTAGAGCGTCCGGTCCAGCCAGTCGTAGATCCGGCCGGCCGCGAGCCGCTGGGCGCCGACGTGGCAGTGCGCGTCCGCGCCCTCCTCCGCCGTGAACGTCATCAGCGTCTTGGGCGCGTTCAGGTGGTCGTACAGCCGACGCGGCTCGGTTTCCGTCTCTCCGGCGAAGAACAGGTCGTCCGCCGCCTCGCACACGAGCGTCGGGCACTCGATCTTCTCCGCGACACCGTCTTCGAGCGTGTACTCGAGGTACTTCGCGATGAACTCGCGGTCGGTAGCCGCGCCCAGGACGTACCGGCCGTGGTCGCACGCCCAGCGCAACGTCGAACTGGCTTCGCGGCCGGCCGCGAGGATCGCGTCGAACTCCGGGTCCTCTGCGGCCTGCGCCCGGCGGACGATTTCCGCGCGGTCCCAAGGCAAAAGACCCGTCACCGCCGCACCCGCGTCGTACACGCCATCCACCGCGACGACCGCCGCCAAGCGGGACTCGAACGCCGCCGCGCGCGGGGCGAGCATGCCGCCGAGGCTGATGCCGAGCAGCGCCACGCGCGACGGATCCACGCCGTCGAGGCCTAACGCGAAGTCCACCACCGGCGTGACGACGTGCTCCCAGTCCGGCCGGAACACGAGCTTCTCGCGCCGGATCGCGCTCGGCTGACCCGGGCCGTCGAACGTCAGCACGTGGTAGCCGTGCTCGGCACCGGCCGCCGCGCCCATGTAGTGGCATTCCTCGGCGCTGCCGTCGAAACCGTTGTGCATGATCAGCAACGGCTTCGGGCCGTCGCCCGGCGCGCGGTAGAAGTAGCCCTGCAGAACCGTTCCGTCGTAAGGGATTTCGACCGGCTCCGCGACGCCCGCGCGCCGGAAGCATTCGACGCTGCGGTCGTACGCCGCCGCGATCCGCGGGTCCGCCGGGTCGCCGTGGAGGAAGAACTCCGACGAAAAGTAGTACGTCGACGCGCGCAGCAGCAGGTCCCGCGCGGTGACGGGCCCGGCGTCGGCGGCCTCGGCGTAGAGCCGGTCGGCCAGGGCGCGGTAGGCGTCGTGCCAGCTGTCGTAGTCGCCGGCCGTCACGGTCGACGCGGCCGCGACCACCTCGCCGAAGTCCGAGCCGCCGTAGGACGCG
The DNA here is from genome assembly GCF_040682155.1 of Amycolatopsis sp. NPDC051371. Taxonomy (NCBI): domain Bacteria; kingdom Bacillati; phylum Actinomycetota; class Actinomycetes; order Pseudonocardiales; family Pseudonocardiaceae; genus Amycolatopsis; species Amycolatopsis sp. NPDC051371. The sequence goes on along the minus strand of NZ_JBFBAG010000043.1, from coordinate 30,994 downwards.
TGGCCGAACAGGCGCAGCGTCTCGAACCAGAACTGCGGGTCTTCGGTGAACATGATCTGCTTCATCGGATCTCCTCCTCCACGAAGGTTTCGAACGAGCGGGCGGGCCGGCCGGTGACCTCTTCGACGGCCGGGGTGACGCGGTCTTCGGCGCCGCGCCGGATGTCCTCGTCGAGCGCGGCGAGCACCGCGGCGAAGGAAGCGGGAATCCCGGACGCGGTCACGCGAGCCGCGAACTCGGCGGTGCTCACGGCTCGGTGCCGCACCGGACGTCCGGTGCGCGCGGTGATGATCGACGCCGCTTCGGAGTAGCTCACCGCGGCCGGACCGGTGAGGACGTGTTCGGTGTTGTGCGGTTCGGGGTCGGTCAGCGCGCGAACGGCGACCGCCGCGATGTCACCGGCGTCGACGAACGCGACCCGCGCGTCCCCGGTGGCGGTGACGATCTCGCCGTCCCGGACGCCCTGGGCGACCAGGTGCTCGCCGGTGAAGTTCTGCATGAACCAGGACGGCCGCAGCACGGCCCATTCCGGCACCACGCGCACCAGCCGTTGCAGGTCGCCGAGCCCGGGCGTGTCCACGGTGACGGCCGACGAGCTGAGCAGGACGACGCGGCGGACGCCCGCGGCCAGGGCGTCGTCCAGGAAGGGCTCGACCACCCCGATCGGCGAGGCCTCGCCGATCGGCGGCAGCAGGTACACCGCGGAGACGCCACGCAGTGCGTCGGCGTGGGTCGAGCGGTCGGTCCAGTCGAACCGGACCTGACCGGGTTCGCCCGGCTTGCGCGTGGCGGCCCGCGCCGGGAATCCCGTGTCACGCAGGCCCGCGACGACCCGGCGGCCGGTGGTGCCGGTGCCGCCGAGGACCAGGAAGTCACCCACCGAAGGCCGCCGTCAGCTCGTCGACGCCGCCGAGGAGCTCGGCCGCGGCGAGCGGGCTCCAGTAGTCGCGGTAGTGGCGGATCTCGCCGTCCTCGACGGTGATCACGGCGATGTACGAAAGCTCGTACGGCTTCTGCGACGCGACGACGACACCCGCGACCGTCATCTCCACGACGACCACGGCCGGGTCCGCCGTTTCGTGCACGGTCTTCGCGACGATCTCGCGGATGTCCAGCAGGTTCGGGTAGTCGCGCAGGTACTCGCGGATCGCGTCGCGCCCTTCGACGCGCTTCGGGTAGCCCGGGCCGGCGAACGGGAACTCGAGGACGCCGTCCTCGGTCCAGAGCCCGGCGAACCCGGCCATGTCGTGTTCTAGGAGCAGGTCGAGGCCCTGCTGAACGAGGTCTCGTGGCTGCATCGCAGTCCCCTTCGCCGTTCGGACGAGACGGTACCGTCCCGACGTCACTGTAGACGGGACGGTACCGTCTCGTCCACCCGTTACACTGCGCTCATGGCACGCACCCCGACCGGCGCCGCGGTCCTCCAGCCCGAGGTCACGCAGGCGATCACCGAAGCCGTCATGTGGGAACTCGCCGAACAGGGTTACGGGCGGCTGTCGATGGAAGCGGTGGCGAAACGCGCCGGCGTCGGCAAGAGCGCGCTGTACCGGCGGTGGGCGTCGAAGGACCACATGATCGCCTCCGTGGTGACGGAGTTCAGCGTGACCCGCGCGGCGGAGGCCGACACGGGCTCACTGCGCGGAGATCTGCGCGAGACGATGCAGGCCCTGATCGACTGGCTCACGCACCCGCTGTTCTCGCGGATCCTGCCGGACCTGGTCGCGGAGGACGCCCGCAAGCCGGACCGCGGCCGCGGCTTGCGCGAGGCCATCGGCGGGCCCCGCCGCGAGGTCGGCGAGGCGATGCTGCGCCGCGCGATCACCCGCGGCGAGCTGCCCGAGGACCTGGACATGGAGATGGCGCTCGACATCTTGGCCGCGCCGATCTACTGGCGCCTGGTGGTCCGCCTGGCGGAAGCGGAGCCGGACTACGTGGACCGGCTGGTGGAGTTCGCCCTGCGCGCACTCGGCGCGCAGGGCGCTTGACTCACGTGCGAGCAGGCTCGCCGGCGACGCGCTCGATGTTGGCGCCCAGGCGGTTCAGGTTCTCCACGAAGTGCGGGTAGCCGCGGTCGATGTGGAAGACGTCCCAGACTTCGGTGACGCCGTCCGCGCACAGGCCCGCCAGCACCAGGCCCGCGCCCGCGCGGATGTCGGACGCCCACACCGGCGCGCTCGACAGCGTCTTGACGCCGCGGACCACCGCGTGGTGGCCGTCTGTGCGCGCGTCGCCGGACAGGCGGACCATCTCCTCGATGAAGCGGAAGCGCGCCTCGTAGACGTTCTCCGTGATCATCGACGTGCCCTCGGACACCGCCGAAAGCGCCACCGCGAAGGGCTGCAGGTCGGTCGCGAAGCCGGGGTACGGCAGCGTCACCCAGTCGACCGCCTTCGGGCGCTCCGGCTGGACCACGCGGAAACCCTTGTCGCCGAACGTCTGGACGTCCGCGCCGGCCAGCTGCAGCTTGTTCAGGATCAGGTCGAGGTGGTGCGGGTTGACGCCGCGGACCGTGATGTCGCCGCGGGTCATCGACGCCGCGAACGCCCAGGTCGCGCCGACGATCCGGTCGCCGATCACGCTGTGCTCGGTCGGGTGCAGCTGCTCCACACCGTGCACGGTCAGCGTCGACGTCCCGGCGCCCTCGATCTTCGCGCCCATCTCGGTGAGCATCGTGCAGATGTCGACGATCTCGGGCTCGCGCGCGCAGTTGTCGATGACCGTGGTGCCCTCGGCCAGGACGGCCGCCATCAGGATGTTCTCGGTCGCGCCGACGCTCGGGAAGTCGAGCCAGATCTGTGCGCCGACCAGCGTCTCGGCCTTCGCGACGACGCAGCCGTGCTCGATGGTGCTCGTCGCGCCCAGCTTGCGCAGGCCGTTCTGGTGCATGTCCAGCGGGCGCGAGCCGATGGCGTCGCCGCCCGGCAGCGCGACGACGGCCTGCTTCAGCCGGCCGACCAGCGGGCCCAGCACGCAGACGGACGCGCGCAGCTTGCCCATCGCGGCCGAGTCCGCGCGGTGCGACAGCTCGGCCGGCGTCGTGATGGTGGCGGTGTCACCCTCGATGACGACCTCGCAGCCGACGCTCCGCAGCACGTCGCCCATCAGCGGGACGTCCAGGATCTGCGGGCAGTTCGTGATGGTCGTGGTGCCCTCGGCCAGCAGTGCCGCGGCCATCAGTTTCAGCACACTGTTCTTCGCGCCGACCACGTCGACCTCGCCGACCAGCCGGGCTCCGCCATGCACGTCGAAGTGCTCGCTCATGGCCGCCAATCATGCCCTCTCGCCCGGATTCGGCCCGGGCGGGGGCCGCTATGGTGGGTTCATGGTCGTTCGCATCAACCGCGTCTACACGAAGGTCGGCGACAGCGGCACGACCGCGCTCGGCGACGGGTCCCGCGTGCCGAAGACGTCCCCGCGGTTGGGCGCGTACGCCGACACCGACGAGACGAACTCCGTGCTGGGCTTGGCGATCGCGGTCGGCGCGCTGCCGAGCGAAGTCACGGATGTGCTGCGTGCGGTGCAGAACGATCTCTTCGACGTCGGCGCGGACCTGTGCCTGCCGATTTCCGATGACCCGCCGTACCCGCCGCTGCGGATCACGGAGAAGTACGTCGAGCGGCTCGAGGGCTGGTGCGACGAGTTCAACGAGCACCTGCCGAAGCTGACGTCGTTCATCCTGCCGGGCGGGACGCCGGGGGCGGCGTTCCTGCACCAGGCTCGCACAGTGTCCCGGCGCGCGGAGCGGAGCGCGTGGGCGCTGCACGAGGCCGAGCCGGAGACGACGAACCCGATCGCGGTGAAGTACCTGAACCGGCTGTCGGACCTGCTGTTCATCCTCGCCCGGCTGGCGAACCCCGACGGTGACGTCCTGTGGGCCCCGGGTGGGCAGCCCTAGATCCCCCAGCTCGCCCGCAGCGACCCCAGCGCCTGGTGGAAGCCGGGGAACGTCTTCTTCACGCACTCCGGGTCGTCCAGGGTGATGCCCGGCGTCCGCAGGCCCGTGATGCTGAACGCCATCGCGATCCGGTGGTCACGACGGCACTTGACCAGCGCACCGGTCGGCTCCCCCGGCTGGATCTCGATCCAGTCGCGGCCCGTCTCGACGGCGACGCCCATCGCCCGCAGGTTCTCCTCGCACGCGTCCAGCCGGTCGCACTCCTTGATGCGCGTGTTGTAGACGTCCTCGATGCGCACCGGGCCCGAAGCGAACGGCGCGATCGCCGCCAGCGTCGGGACCGTGTCCGAGATGTCGCGCATGTTCACCGTAATCCCGCGCAGGCCGTCCGACGGGCCCGCGACCGTCACCGAGTCCGGCCCCAGCTCCACGTGCGCGCCCATCTGTTCCAGCACCGAGACGAACTGGACGTCGCCCTGCAGAGCCGAGGACCCCAGCCCCGGGATCGTCACCGTCCGGCCCGTGACCGCCGCCGCGGCGAGGAAGTAGCTGGCCGTCGACGCGTCCGGCTCCACCGGGTACTCGCACGCCTGGTACGGCTGCGGCGGCACCACGAACGTCTTGCCCTCGCGCCGGACGTCCACGCCGAACTGCCGCATCATCGAAAGCGTGATCTCGACGTACGGCACCGACACCAGGTCCGTCACCGTGATCCGCAGCCCCTCCGCCGTCAGCGGGCCGAGCAGCAGCAACGCCGTCAGAAACTGGGACGACAACCCCGCGTCCAGGGTCAGCGAACCGCCCTTGACGCCGTTCGCGCGGATCGTCAGCGGGTCGTGCCCCGGCGCACCCTCGAAGGTCAGGTCGACGCCGAGCTCCTGCAGCGCGTCGGTCAGCGGGCCGAGCGGGCGCCGGCGCATCTGGTCGGAGGCGTCGAAGTGGAACGTCCCGGTGCCGGCCGCGGCCAGCGCGGGCAGGAACCGGGCCGTCGTGGCGCCGTCGCGGCAGAAGACGTCCGCTTCGGCGACGCCGGGGCCCGCCGGACGGCCCTCGATGGTCCACGCGCCCGGCTGCCGGTCGACGCGGTAACCCAGCTTGACGAGGCCCTCGGCGAAGCCCTCGGTGTCGTCCGAGTGCAGCGGACGGCCGAGGGTCGTGGTGCCGTGCGCGGCGGCGGCCAGGAACAGGCCGCGGGCGGTGACGGACTTGGAGCCGGGGATCTCGACGAGGGTCACCCCCCGAGTTTAGTGCGGCGCGATCTCGGCCATCGGGCCCCAGTCGGAGGCGTCCTGCACGTTGATGATCCGCGGATTGTCCGAGATGTACTCGCCCAGCGTCGCGACGGCCGTCTTGAAGTGCTCGGAACCGACGTGCGCGACCGCGGCGTCCTGGCCTTCGAAGCCCTCGACCAGCACGTAGGTGTTGCGGTCCTCGACGCTGCGGGACCACTCGAAGAACTTGTTGCCCGCCTCGCCGCGCGTGCCCTTGGTGAAGTCGGCGACGATGTCCGGCCACGAGTCCGCGTACTCCGGCTTCACCGGGAACTTGACCACGATGAAAATCATGGGCTCAACGGTAGGGCAACGCCGCGGTTCCGGCTGTCTCGGTTTGAGACAGGGTTGGAACAGCGGCCGAGACGGCGGGTGTCAGGAAGCGCGCGGAAGACGTCGCCCCGGCGGGGCGGATTCGAGCCAGGAAAGGAAGCCCGTGAGCGCACCCGGCCCCATCGCGATCTCGATCGCTTCCTGGGTCTCCGACTCACAGCGCAGCACAGTCGAACCCTCGGGAACGGCGTAGGCCTCGGACCCGGACGGGTCTCGCCGGTCGGCGATCTGCATGCTTTCCCGCTGGAAGACGCGGTCCGGGCCGGTCCGCAGGCTCCACACGCGGTACCAGACGAACTCGTCGCCCTCGTAGCGGCCCAGCCCCAGGTGCCAGCTGGACCGCGCGGCGTCCGGACGCCACCGCAGCGCGACGCTCACGCCCCCGCCGCGGCGCATCCGGATCCACCGCTGGCCGTACCAGGCGACCAGCGCGACGAGCACGATCAGGAGCCCCACTACGACCACGGTGATCTTCACGGCCCGGCTCCTGCCCGTCTCCCGCTCAGGCCGACTGACCTGCCGCGCGGAGCTGGGCCGTGGCCCTCGTCCGCTCGGTCTCGTCGTCGGCGCTCAGTGCCGCCTTCGCCGCGTTGACATCGATTTCGTCGGACAGCTCGGCGCTCTCGGCGAGAATGCTCACCCCGGTGCCGGTCACGGAAAGGAATCCGCCGTGCACGGCCGCGCAGACCGTCTCCCCGTCGGTGGTCGTCACCTTGACCACGCCACCCTCGACGAGCTGCCCGAGCACGGGTTCGTGGCCGGCCATGATGCCGATCTCGCCCTCGGTGGTCTGGGCCACCACGAAAGTGGCGGTACCCGACCAGAGACGGCGCTCGACGGCCACCAGCTCCACGGACATCTCAGCCACGTAGCACTCCTTAGCTCGGGGTGTTGATCCCGAGTGTAATAGGTCTGTATCCCGGTATGAGAACGGCGGGGGCGCGCATCCACATAGGACACTGCCCCCGCCGTGCTCACGGAATCACTTCTTGGTGATTTCCTTGTACTTCTTCTCGAGGTCCTCGAGGCCACCGATGCCCAGGAACGCCTGCTCCGGGTAGTGGTCGAAGTCACCCTTCGAGATGCGGTCGAACGACTCGATGGTCTCCGAGAGCGGCACCGTCGAGCCCGGGATCTGCGTGAACGCCTCGGCGACCAGCATGTTCTGCGACAGGAACCGCTCGATGCGGCGCGCGCGCTGAACGGTCAGCTTGTCCTCTTCCGACAGCTCGTCCATGCCGAGGATCGCGATGATGTCCTGCAGTTCCTTGTACTTCTGCAGGATCCGGATGACCTCGGAAGCCACGCGGTAGTGGTCCTCACCGACGATGGCCGGGTCGAGGATCGTCGACGTCGACGCCAGCGGGTCCACCGCCGGGAAGATGCCCTTCTGGAAGACACCACGCGAGAGCTCGGTGGTGGCGTCCAGGTGGGCGAACGTCGCGGCCGGGGCCGGGTCGGTGTAGTCGTCCGCGGGGACGTAGATCGCCTGCATCGAGGTGATCGACCGGCCTCGGGTCGAGGTGATCCGCTCCTGCAGCTGGCCCATCTCGTCAGCCAGCGTCGGCTGGTAACCCACGGCCGACGGCATGCGGCCCAGCAGGGTCGACACCTCGGAACCGGCCTGGGTGAACCGGAAGATGTTGTCGATGAACAGCAGCACGTCCTGGTTCTGCACATCGCGGAAGTACTCCGCCATGGTCAGCGCGGACAGCGCGACGCGCATACGCGTGCCGGGCGGCTCGTCCATCTGGCCGAACACGAGGGCGGTGTCGTTGATGACGCCGTCTTCGCTCATCTCCAGGAAGAGGTCGTTGCCCTCACGGGTGCGCTCGCCGACCCCGGCGAACACCGACGTACCACCGAAGTTCCGGGCGACACGGGTGATCATCTCCTTGATGAGCACCGTCTTGCCGACGCCGGCGCCGCCGAAGAGGCCGATCTTGCCACCCTGGACGTACGGGGTGAGCAGGTCGACGACCTTCAGGCCGGTCTCCAGCATCTCCGTCTTGCCCTCGAGCTGGTCGAAGGACGGCGGGTTGCGGTGGATGCCCCAGCGCTCGAGGTCGTCGCCGTAGCCGGGTTCGTCGAGGCACTCGCCGAGCGCGTTGTAGACGTGACCCTTGACCTTGTCGCCCACCGGCACGGTGATCGGCTTGCCGGTGTCGGTGACCTCGGCGCCCCGGACCAGGCCGTCCTGCGGCTGGAGCGAGATGGTGCGGACGAGGTTGTCACCCAGGTGGGAGGCGACCTCGAGGGTCACCGTCTTGCGGAGCTGCTCGAACTCGATCTCGACCTTGAGGGCGTTGAACTGGTCGGGCACGGAACCGCGCGGGAACTCGACGTCGACGACCGGACCGGTCACCGACACGATGCGCCCCTTGGCGCGCGGGGCTTCAGTACTGGTCATCAATCATCACTTCCTGCTGCGGTGAGCGCGTTCGCGCCACCGACGATTTCGGAGATCTCCTGGGTGATCTGGGCCTGGCGGGCCTGGTTCATCTCCCGGGTCAGGTTGCCGACCAGCTCGTTCGCGTTGTCCGACGCGGCCTTCATCGCCGTCCGGCGGGCGGCCAGCTCGGACGCCGCCGACTCGAGCATGGCCGCGTAGAGCCGCGTGTTGATGTACTTCGGCAGGAGCGCGTCCAGCAGCTTGTCGGCACTCGGCTCGAACTCGTAGCTGGGGAGCAGCTCGCCCGCGGGCTTCTGCTCCTCCTCGCCGTCGGTGTACTCGACCTCGAGCGGCGCGACGCGCTTGGCGACCGGCCGCTGGGTCAGCATCGACACGAACTCGGTATAGACGATGTGGATCTCGTCGACACCCTCGACGCCGTCGGCGTTGCCGTGCTCGTCGTCGACGCCGGCCATGAACGACTGGACGAGGGCCTCGCCGGCCGTGACCGCGGCGGCGTAGGTCGGCTGGTCGGAGAAGCCCGTCCAGCCGTCCTGGACCGGGCGGTCGCGGAACCGGTAGTAGTTCAGGCCCTTGTTGCCGGTGACGTAGATCTGGGCTTCCTTGCCCTCGGAGCGGAGCAGGGAGAGCAGCTCTTCGGTCGCCCGCAGCACGTTCGAGTTGTACCCACCGGCCTGGCCCTTGTCACTGGTCACGACCAGGACCGCGGCCCGCTTCGGGTTCGGGCGCTCGACCAGCATGGGGTGGTCGAGGTTGGCCGCCGCACCGGCCAGCGCCGAGAGCACCTTGGTGATCTCGTCCGCGTACGGCCGGGAAGCGGCGACCTTCGCCCGCGCCTTGGTGATGCGCGCGGTGGCGATGAGCTCCATCGCCTTGGTGATCTTGCCGATCGACTTGGTCGCCTTGATGCGCGACCGGAGTTCCCGGAGTTGTGCGGCCATGAGCTATCAGCTCACTTCTTCGGGGCGGGCTTGTTGACCTTGACGGTCTCGTGCCCGACCTTGTCGGCGTCCATGGCGTCGGCGTCCGCCTCGACGAGGGACTTGCCCTCGGACGTGGTGAACTCCTTCTTGAACTCGTTGACCGCGTTGACCACGTTCTCCCGGGTCTCCTCGGGGAACTTGCCGGACTCGCGGATGCCGTTGAGCAGGTCCGCGTGCTTGCGGCGGGCCGAGTCGAGGAACTCGTGGTTGAAGCGGCGGACGTCCTCGGTCGGGACCGAGTCGTAGTGGCCGTTCGTGCCCAGGTACACCGTGAGGACCTGCTCCTCGACCGGGACCGGCGAGTACTGCGGCTGCTTGAGCACCTCGTACAGCCGGGCACCGCGCTCGAGCTGCGCCTTCGAGGCGTCGTCGAGGTCCGAGGCGAAGGCGGCGAACGCCTCCAGCTCGCGGTACTGCGACAGGTCGATCCGGAGCGAGCCCGCGACGTCCTTCATCGCCTTGACCTGCGCGGCACCACCCACGCGGGACACCGAGATGCCCACGTCGATGGCCGGGCGCTGGCCGGCGTTGAACAGGTCCGACTGGAAGAAGCACTGGCCGTCGGTGATCGAGATGACGTTCGTCGGGATGTAGGCCGACACGTCGTTGGCCTTCGTCTCGATGATCGGCAGCCCGGTCAGCGAACCCGCGCCCAGCTCGTCCGAGAGCTTCGCGCACCGCTCCAGCAGACGGGAGTGCAAGTAGAAGACGTCGCCGGGGAACGCTTCGCGGCCCGGCGGGCGGCGCAGCAGCAGCGAGATCGCGCGGTACGCGTCGGCCTGCTTGGTCAGGTCGTCGAACACGATGAGGACGTGCTTGCCCTCGAACATCCAGTGCTGGCCGATGGCCGAGCCGGTGTACGGCGCGATCCACTTGAAGCCGGCGGAGTCCGAAGCCGGAGCCGCGACGATGGTCGTGTACTCCATCGCGCCCGCGTCCTCGAGGGACTTCTTGACCGCGGCGATCGTCGAGCCCTTCTGGCCGATCGCGACGTAGATGCAGCGAACCTGCTTCTTCTCGTCGCCGGTCTCCCAGTTGGACTTCTGGTTGATGATCGTGTCCACCGCGACGGCCGTCTTGCCCGTCTTGCGGTCACCGATGATCAGCTGACGCTGGCCGCGGCCGATCGGGGTCATCGCGTCGATCGCGGTGATGCCGGTCTGCAGCGGCTCCGACACCGGCTGGCGCTCGACCACCGAAGCGGCCTTGACCTCCAGCGGGCGGCGGTCGGTGGTCTCGATCTCGCCGAGGCCGTCGATCGGGGCGCCCAGCGGGTTGACGACGCGGCCGAGGTAGCCGTCGCCGACCGGCACCGACAGGACCTGGCCGGTGCGCTTGACCTGCTGGCCCTCTTCGATGCTTTCGAAGTCGCCGAGGATCGCGGTACCGATGGAGCGCGCGTCCAGGTTCAGTGCGACGCCCAGGACGCCGCCGGGGAACTCGAGCAGCTCGTTGGCCATGGCCGACGGAAGGCCTTCGACGTGGGCGATGCCGTCGCCGGCGTCGATCACGGTGCCAACTTCTTCCCGGCTCACGTCCGGGGCGTAACTCGAGACGTAGTTCTCGATCGCGCTACGGATCTCATCCGAGGAGATCGTCAGCTCGGCCATGTCTTTCCCGCTCTCGCTTCGTTCTTGCCAGTATGCAAAGTCTTGTGTGACCTGGGGCTATGCCCGGGCCAGCCGCCTGCGCAAGGCCGCCAGCCGACCCGCGGCGCTCCCGTCGATGACCTCGTCCCCGACGCGGACCACGAGCCCGCCGCCGAGATCGGGGTCGACCTCGACGTGCAGCGCGATCGGCCGCCCGTAGATGTCGTTCAGCTTCGCGCCCAGCCGGGCGGTCTGCTCGTCGGTCAGGGCGCTCGCGCTGGTCACGTAGGCGACCGAGCGCTCACGGCGTTCCGCGGCCAGCTTGACCAGCGCGTCGAGCCCGACGCCGACACCGCGGCCCTTGGCCCGGCGGACGACCTGCTCGACGAGGGTTTCGGTGACCACGTCCACCTTGTCGGCGAACAGCCCGCGCACCAGCGTCCGCTTGGCGTCCGCGGGGCCGGCCAGGTCCGAAAGCGCCGTCTCGAGCTCCGGGTGGTTGGCCACGACCCGCGAGACCTGGAACAGCTGGGTCTCGACGGCGTCGATGTTGCCGGTCTTCTCGGCCGCGGTGAGCAGCGCGGAGTGCCCGAGCGACTCGAGTCCGTCGACCAGCTGACGGGGGCTGGACCAGCGGCTGCCCGCCACGGCGTCGAGCACCTTCAGGGCCGGTTCGGACAGCTTGCCGTCGAACAGCCGGCGCACCAGCGCGGTGCGCGCCTCCGGCGTCGCCGACGCGTCGCTCACCGCCCGGCGCAGGCCGATCTCCCGGTCCAGCAGGTCGACGACCGAGAGCAGCTCGTCGCCGACCGTGGCGGAGTCGGCTCCCGCGTCGGCCAGAACCTCGCCGAGGCGTTCCTCGGCGAGGCCGAGCGCTTCACGGCTCGCAGCATGCAGCGTCATCCCGGTCTACTTCCCCGCTCCACCAGCGGCACCGGCGGTGTCCAGCTCCGCGAGGAACCGGTCGACGGTGCCACGACGGCGCGCCTCGTCTTCGAGCGACTCGCCGACGATGCGGCTGGCCAGCTCCACGGCGTTGCGGCCCATGTCGGCCCGCAGCTCGGCGATGATCTGCGCCTTCTGAGCCTGCAGCTGAGCCTGGCCCTGGGCGACGATCCGCTGGGACTCGGCTTCGGCGTCGGCGCGCAGCTCCGCCTTGATCTGCTCGGCTTCGAGCCGGGCGTCGTCGCGGATCTTCGCGGCCTCGCTGCGAGCCTCGTGCAGCTGGGCCCGGTACTTGGCCAGAGCGTCTTCGGCTTCGGCCTGGGCCCTTTCGGCCTTCTCGATCCCGCCCTCGATCATCTGGGCGCGCTCTTCGTACGCGGCCTCGAAGCGAGGAACGACGTACTTCTTCAGAACGAGCAGCAGGATCACGAAGGCGACGATCCCGAGGATGACCTCGGGAATGTGCGGGATGATCGGGTTGGGCGCCTCTTCGGCGGCCAACACCAATTCAGTCTTCAGCACGACGTCTCCTTAAGCGATGAGCTGGCTAACTCAGGCAGCGGAGGCGATGAAGTAGATGACGATACCGATCAGGGCGAGCACCTCGGTCAGAACGAAGGTCGAGAAGCCGATGCCCTGCAGCTTGCCCTGCGCCTCCGGCTGACGCGCCGTGCCGTTGATGACGGCGGCGAAGATCAGACCCACACCGATGCCCGGGCCGATCGCGCCGAGGCCGTAACCGATGGCCGCGAGGCCCGGGTTGATGTTGACGGCGTCAGCGGCGGCCTGGGCCAGAACGATGTTGCTCACGTGCATTTCCCTTCACTTCGGTCCACGCGCTCGCGTGAATCGGGGGCTGGTGTTCTCAGTGCTCCGACGCCAGCGCGGCGCCGATGTACCCGGCTGACAGCAGGGCGAAGATGTAGGCCTGCAGCACCTGGATGAAGGCTTCGAGGAAGGTCATCATGATCGCGAAGATGAACGCCACCGGCGAAACGAGCTTCAGCCCGAAACCGTCGGTCTCGGTCAGCAGGAAGCTGCCGCCGAGGGTGAACACCATGATGATGAGGTGACCGGCGAACATCGCGGAGAACACTCGGATGGCGAGCGTCGCCGGCGCGATGAAGAACTTCTGCGCGAACTCGATGGTCGAGAACAGCGGCAGCACGAAACCCGGGACTCCGGCCGGCGCGAGCTCCTTCTTCAGGTAGCCCTTGAAGCCGTAGCGCTTGAAGCCGACGTAGTGGTAGACCGGGTAAACCACCAGCACCGAAAGCGCGAGCGGGAAACCGATCCGCGCCATGGTCGGGAACTGGAAGAACGGGATGATCCCGAACAGGTTGTTCACCAGTACGAAGGTGAACAGGCCGAGGATCAGCGGGATGAACGGCTTGAAGTCCTTCGAGCCGATCTGTTCCCTGGCGATGTTGTTGCGGCCGAAGTTGTAGAGCGACTCGGCGATGAACTGCGACTTGCCGGGGACGACCTTCAGCTTCCGCGACGCCAGCATGAAGTAGGCGACGATGATGATCAGCGAGATCACCACGAGCAGCATGGGCTTGGTGAAGCTTCCCCAATAACCCGAGCCGAAGAGCGGCGGCAGGTTGAAGTCCGCCACACCGGGGGGCATGAAAGTGCCGCCCTCGGTCAGTACCAGCGCGCCCACTGGGCTCCTTCCGGTTCTCCCGGCCGGCGTTCACTCCGCCGGGGGAATCGTCACGATCTGGACTTAACGTACCCGATACGTATCGGGCCGCTGGAGGCGGCTACCCCACGGTCAGCAGAACACACCTTCACGTTCTGCACACGGGGTTGTCTCGCGTGAACACTGCCCTGCGGTCTACTTCGGACCAGCGGCGGAGAGGCGGAACCACACGGTCGCCACACTGCTGATCGCGGTTGTCTCAGGGAGCGTGCGGCCGAGGCCGCCACCCTTGACGCGGACCATACCAGCAGGTCAATCAGTGCCGTACAGGCGTACTCCATACCAACCGATCAGCCCAGGACCTAAGTCCCGGGTCGACCCGGGACCCTGGTCCGGTGGGCGCGGGACCCCCCGCTCCATCGCTCCCGGTGAGAGCGCGACGGGGGTCCCGGTGGGTCCGTCGCAGAATTCGACTGTGGCCCCGGTCACACTCGTGCGGCCGCAGCCCGGTTCACCGTGAGTAACGGAAGTCCACGGCGAAACAGACCGGCGTCAGGAGGGAATGATCGTCGGGATCTTGGTCTTGCGGAAGGCGGCGAACTCTGCCGCGGCGGCCAGCAGGATGGCCACGATCATGGTGATGCCGAGCGACATCGGGTGCAGCGCGGTGACGCCCTTGAGCAACGTGAGCGCGCCGAACAGCAGGACGACCTTCACGACGTACCCGCCGAGCGCGATGACCATGACGAACATCGGGTCCTGGCCGGCGCTGAACTTCATCAGGCCCAGCGTGGACAGCGACGCCAGCATGGCGAGCACGCCGCCGACGAGCGAGCCGAGGAAGCCGGGCATGCCGTTCAGGATGCTGAAGAGCGCGATGCAGACGATCACCGCGGGCGGGGTGACGAGCAGCGAAGCCTTCGTCATCGCGCGGGCAGCCTGCAGCACCACCTTGGCGTGCGGGTTCTCCTGCTCGTGCGTTTCGGTTTCGCTCACACCTGGCTCCCTGCTCGGTTCAGCACGCCAGTGTAGAGAACGCGCCCGGTCAGGTTCCGGGCTGGTTGCGAACGCAGGCGCGGCGCGCGGTTCGGCGGCGGTTCCGGCAAGGTTGCCGCGGCTCGGGTGCCGGCGGTTCGGCAAAGGTCTTGAATGAGTCATTCAAGACCTCCCAAGACCTGAATGACTCATTCAAGACGTTCGGCCGGCGGCTCGCGGGCCCGGCTCAGGTTCCGGGCTGATTGCGCGAACGCAGGCGCGGCACGATCGAGACCACCACCGCGAACAGCAGCCCGACCCCGATGATCCACAGCGCCGCCGCGTCGTCGAACAACGTCACCGAGACCGCGCCGAACGCCAGGATCCCGGCCCACAAGTAGATCAGCAGCACCGCTCGGCGCTGGGAGTGCCCGATCTCCAGCAGCCGGTGGTGCAGGTGCATCTTGTCCGCCGCGAACGGGCTCTCGCCGCGGCGCGTGCGCCTGATGACCGCCATGATCAGGTCCAGCAGCGGCACGAACAGCACCGCCGCCACGACGACCAGCGGCGACAGCAGCGCGATCGCGTCCTTGCCGCTGAACTGCGGGTACGGCACGCGCCCGGACGCCGAGGTCGTCGCGCCCGCGAGCATCAGGCCGATCATCATCGACCCGGAGTCGCCCATGAAGATCTTCGCGGGCTGGAAGTTGTACGGCAGGAACCCCAGACACGCGCCGGCGAGCGTGGCCGCGATCAGCGCCGGCGGGTAGGTGCCGACGTCGCCGCCGGAGCTGTCGAGCAGGCCCAGTGAGAACGCGCACGTCGCCGCCGCCGCGATGAACCCGAGGCCACCGGCCAGCCCGTCCAGGCCGTCGACGAAGTTCATCGCGTTGACCATCACCACGACCATCACGACCGTCAGCAGCGCACCCTGGTTCTTGTCGAGCACCAGGACCGAGCCGAACGAGGCACCGGTGCCGCCCCACGGCACCCAGAACGACACCCACTGCACGCCGAAGATGACCAGGATCCCGGCGCACATGACCTGGCCGGCCAGCTTCGTCCAGGCGTCCAGCTCGAACCGGTCGTCGAGCGCGCCGATCAGCGAGATGACCCCCGCCGCGAGCAGCACGCCGACCGAGTCGAACGAGGCGTCGAAGCCGTGCGACAGCGCGGGCAGCTGGTGGGCGAGGCCCATCGCGCCCGCGACGCCGAGGAAGATGCCGATGCCGCCCATCCGCGGGATCGGCGCGACGTGGACGTCGCGCGCCCGCGGGTTGGCGATCGCGCCGACGCGGATCGCGAGCCGGCGCACGACGCCGGTGAGCAGGTACGTCACCGCCGTCGCGGTCAGCGCGACGAGGATGTATTCCCGGATGGGGAGAAGACCGGATGTGGGCGGCACGGGGGCGTCACGCTCGCGGGGTCGGGGTCACCCGCGACACGCTATCGTGCCGCGGAAGACCGCTTGATCCGGCTTCAGGCCAACGATTCCGCGGGTACACCGAGCACCTCCGCGATGGCGTCCTTGCTCACCGCGCCCTCGCGCAGCACCACCGGCTCGGTGCCGGTGAGGTCCACGATGCTCGACGCGACGGCCTCGCCGCTCGACCCGCCGTCGAGGTACACCGCGACCGAGTCGCCGAGCTGCTCCTGCGCCTCCTGCGCGGTGCTGGCCGGCGGCCGGCCCGAGACGTTCGCGCTCGACACGGCCATCGGGCCGACGTCGCGCAGCAGCTCCAGGGCCACCGGGTGCAGCGGCATCCGGAGCATCACGGTGCCGCGGGCGTCGCCGAGGTTCCACTGCAGACTCGGCGCGTGCGGGAGCACGATGGACAGATCGCCCGGCCAGAACGCTTCGATGAGCGCCCGCGCCTGCGGGGGCACGCCGAGCACCAGACCGTCCACAGTGGACCAGGAGCCGACGAGCACGCCGACCGGCATGTCCGGGCCGCGGTTCTTCGCGCGCAGCAGCGCCTGGACGGCGCCCGCGTCGAACGCGTCGGCGCCGATGCCGTAGACCGTGTCGGTCGGCAGGACGACCAGCCTGCTCGACCGCACCGCGCCCGCGGCCGCCGTCAGTCCGTCGGCCCGGGACTCCCGCTTGCTGCAGTCGTAGACCACGCTCATGAGCGCCAAGCGTAGTCCGGCCGCCGGAGCGGGCGTTCGCCGCGTCACACCGGAGCACTGACAACCGGCCAGACTTTCGTCGTGGGGCAAGCGGGTAAACCTCGCCGCGAGGCAGAACTCCGGCAGCGCGGCTCAATACGGTCGATCATCGGGAACCACGACGCCCGTGGGTTCCCAGTGAAGGAGCCGCAGATGCGCCCCAGAACCCCGAAAGCGCTCGCCCTGCTCGCCGCGGTCACCGTCCTCACCGGGCTCGGCGCCGGCACCGCCGCCGCCGAGCCGCTGACCCGTGGCTGGCCGGCGCCGATCGACACCGCGCACTGGGAGGACCAGGACCACATGACCTGGTCCGACTACAAGAAGGTGCCCGGGACGAACTGGGCCGATCCGTCGCTGAAGCCCACTCAGCGCACCTTCAAGGGCGCCGTCGTCCTCGCCGACTACCCCGACCAGGACTTCGTCGTCACGCAGCCGGCGAACTCGACGGTCTTCGGCAACCCCGCGCCGACCGCCGCGAACATCCCGCGGGCGGGCGTCGCGCAGTACTACCAGGACTTCCTCAACAAGCCCGAAGCGCTCAACAACGGGCACACCATCAACGAGTACTGGATGGAGGACTCCGGCGGCCGGTTCGGCGTCCAGCTGACCGCGTTCGGGCCGTACCGGATGCCCGGGCAGTCCTACGAGTACGGCATGGAGTTCCAGCCGAACGCCTGCCCGCCCGGCGCGAACTGCAACCGCGACATCCGCAAGGACGCCGGCGACGCCTGGCGCGCCGACGTCGGGGACACCGCGAACCAGTTCGACTTCGTCTTCTACCTCTCCGCGGGTCAGGACGAGAGCTCGACCTGGCAGGAGTTCGGCGAGATGAAGTTCGGCGCCAAGGAGAGCG
This sequence comes from Amycolatopsis sp. NPDC051371, assembly GCF_040682155.1. Classification (NCBI taxonomy): domain Bacteria; kingdom Bacillati; phylum Actinomycetota; class Actinomycetes; order Pseudonocardiales; family Pseudonocardiaceae; genus Amycolatopsis; species Amycolatopsis sp. NPDC051371. The sequence goes on along the minus strand of NZ_JBFBAG010000043.1, from coordinate 13,923 downwards.
TGCCGGACGCGTTCGGCCCGCCGAACCACGACCTGCCCAACTACGCGGCGACCCGGTACGTGCCGTGGACGTCGTGGAAGTCGGCCGCCAGCATCTGGCCGAACGCCCAGGACGGCAGCTCGGTGCAGGCCGAAAGCTCGGGCCAGTCGACCTACGCCCACGAGTTCAGCCACATCCTGGGCATCGGCGACAACTACAACAACCCGTTCGGCGTCCCGCCGTCGCGCAGCTACAGCGGGCCGTGGGACATGCTGTCGCGCGGCACGTTCAACGGACCCGGCGGGCCGCACACGCGCTGGCAGATCCCGGCGACGCAGGGCAGTTCGATGGGCGCCCAGCACCAGCTGCGCAACAAGCTGAAGCTCGGCATCGTCGACCCGGCGGACGTCCTGCAGCTGGACCGCGACGCGCTGGCCACGTCCGGTCCGGTGTCTGCCCGCCTGACCGCGCGTGAGACCGAAGCGCAGCCCGGCGCGTTCACCGGCCTGAACATCAAGCTCACCGGCGGGGACAAGGCACCGAAGTGCGACCGCGCCAAGGACCCGTTCTGCGACGGCGGCGGCTACGACAACTACACGGTCGAGGTCGTCGACCGGATGGGCGCGGACTCCTTCGCGCCGGACTCCGGCGTCATGATCACCAAGACGAAGAACAATGACAACGCGCCCTTCGACTGGGTGATCGACGCGAACCCGCAGGACATCGGCATCACCGACTACACCAAGCCGGACGGCACGCCGGTGGAGATCACCATCGGTGACTACCGGCAGCTCAACGATGCCCTGTTCAAGGCGGGCACCGAGGCGTCCAGCCCGTACGAGTACACCGACCAGGCGAACCGGCTGCGGTTCCTGATCACCGACCTGGCCCGCGACCGTCGCGGTGTCCTGTCGTACGCGGTGACGGTGGCCTCGCTGGACGGCTCGGGCAGCCAGGCCCGCGGCGCGGCGGTGACCCCGGCGCTGCCGGCGTTCGCCCGCGGCGGCCTCGCGACCTGCGACTTCGGCCTGCTCAACACGGGTTCGGCTCGCGGCGCGAAGGCACCGTACGACACGGACACGTACCGGCTGAGCGTGTCGACGGACGCCCGCGGCTGGGAGGTCCGGCTGCCGAACGAGCTGGCGACGGCGAAGTTCGGCGGGCACGTGAAGGTGCCGGCGTACGCGAAGCGCGGGCCGGGCGGTGATCTGGCGGCGAGGGTCAAGCTGACGGCGACGTCGGTGAGCGACCCGTCGAAGACCGCGACGGCGAGCTGCACGGCGTTCGGCTTCTAGCGGTTCCGGAGGGGCCTGCCGGCGGGGCAGGCCCCAAGCGCCCCAATGTGGCGTTGGTTGCGTCCGACGCACCGAACGCCACATTGGGTGCGCTGGACGCACCGAACGCCACATTGGGGCGCGCGAGGCGGCGAGTTTCCACAGCCCGGTGGGGATGTGGACAACCCGGCCGCGGTGGCGGCTTTCCCGGCTTTTGGTCGGCGGGAGCCGATACGATGGACCTGGGACGCCCCCCTGGGAGTGGCGGGGGCTGCTTCCGGGTCTCGTGAGTGGGGCTGCTCAGCCCAGCCGGCGAGCCGTGACGAACCGGGCCCGTCCCGTCAGGTCCGCGTGGCCCTCGACCCCCGTCAGCACCCGCCGGGCCCGCACCAGCGCCGGCACCGCCGAGCCGTGCGTGTCGTCGTGCTCGATCGCCAGTCCGCCTCCCGGGCGCAGCAGCCGGGCGCCCGCCGCGATCGCGTGGCGGATCACCGCCAGCCCGCTCTCCTCCGCGAACACCGCGCGGGGCGGGTCGTGCTCCGCGACCTCCGGGGGCACCGGGGTGCCCTCCGGGACGTACGGCGGGTTGCACAGCACCAGGTCGACCAGGCCGTCGAGCTCGGCGAACATCGTCGGGTCGCCGATGTCACCGGAATACAGGCGGATCGGGGTGTTGCCCGCGTCCGCGTGGACGTCCGCGTTGTGGCGCGCCCAGGCCAGCGCCTGCGGGTCGACGTCCACCGCGTAGACGACGGCGTCCGGCCGGGCATGAGCGACCGCCAACGCCAGTGCCCCGGACCCGGTGCACAGGTCCACCACCACCGGGAACTCGCGCCCCTGCAGGAACTTGACGCCCCACTCGAGCAGCAGCTCGGTCTCCGGCCGCGGCACGAACACCCCCGCGCCGACCGCGACCGTGATGTCCCCCAGCGCCGCCCAGCCGGTCAGGTACTGCAGCGGGATCCGCTTCGCGCGTTGCTGGACGAGCTGGCCGATGGCCTCGATGACCGGCGGGTCGACCAGCGGCACCATCGGCAGCCGGCCGCGTTCGACCCCCAGGACGTGCGCCGCGATCACCTCGGCGTCGAACCGCGGCGAAGCGACGCCGGCGCGTTCGAGAATCCGGGTGGCCTCGATGATGGCCAGGCGCAGCGGCTGCCGATTCACTCGTCGTCCTTCACCTCGTCAAGCCTGGCACACCAGGCGGAACTCCCCCGTCAGGACACGCGCCGGTCCCACGCCGTCCAGCGTATCGAGACGTCCTCAGCCCTCGGCGGACAAGTACCCGGCCAGCGCGCTCCGGCGCCGCTGCAGCGCGCCGATCCGGTCGTCCATCGCGGTCAGCTCGCGGTGCAGCAGACCGGCCAGCTCCGGGCACAGGGCGAGGTGCGCCTCCTCGCCCCGGGCGCACTGCAGCGCGGACGCGATGACCTCCGTGGTCAGCCCGGCCCCGAGCAGCCGCCGGATCTGCCGCACCCGCACGACGGCGTCCTCGTCGTAGGCCCGGTAGCCGTTGCCGTCGCGCGAGGCCGTCAGCAGGCCCTGCTCTTCGTAGTAGCGCAGCAGCCGCGTGCTGACGCCGGTTTGTCCCGCGAGCTCGCCGATCCGCATCCGACCCCCTGGCAGGTTGACCTTCACACCGATGTGAAGATCTAACGTCGCCGGCATGAGCGAACATTTCCTCGAAGTCGTCCTGCCGAACGAGCAGCCGGACCTCGACCCCGCGCGTCCCGCCGAACTCGCCCGGCTCGCCGAGGACCTCGGCTACCACGCCGCCTGGCTGCCCGACCACCTCATCCCGCCCGGCGCGTACGGGCAGATGTTCGGCGGCGTCTACGAACCGCTCGTCACGCTGGCCCACGTCGCCGCCCGCACGGACCGGATCCGGCTCGGGACCTCGGTGCTGATCGTGCCGCTGCGGGAGCCGTTCGCGCTGGCCAAGCAGGTCGCGACGCTCGACCGGCTCTCCGGGCACCGGTTCGACCTCGGGGTCGGCAGCGGCTGGAACGAGCCCGAGTTCGCCGAGGTCGGCGCGGACTTCACCACCCGCGGCAAGCGGATCGACGCGACCCTCGACCTGCTCGCCGAACTCTTCCGCACCGGCCGCGGCCCCGGCGGCGGCTACTTCGAGCCGCGGCCGGCCGGGCCGATCCCGATCACCGTCGGCGGCAACTCGGACGTCGCGCTGCGCCGGGCCGCGCGGATCGGTTCGGGCTGGATGAGCGCCGGCCTCTCCCCCGCCGAGGTCGGCGAGCGCGCCGGAAAGCTCACCGGCATGACAAACGGCCGCGAAACACGGGTCACCGCCAGAATGGAATGGAACGGCGGCGATCTCGCGGCCGCCATCGCGCGATTCCGGGCGTATATCCTGGCCGGGGCGGACGCGGTGGCCGTCCACTTCGGCCCGGCCGAGGACTACGGCCGGCGGATGACCGTGTTCGCCGAGGGCGTCGCCGATCTCTAGGATGCCCGAGACGCCGACCCCCGGGAGCGCCAGTGCCGACCGAGCCGACCACGCGCCGCCGGGTCGCGTTCATCTTCCCCATCTACAACGAGGAAGCGAACATCGACGTGCTGCACCGCACGGTCGACGAGGTCACCGCGCCGCTGGCCGGGCGGTACGACTTCAGCTTCATCTACGTCGACGACGGCAGCCGCGACGCCTCCCTGGACCGGCTCACCGAGCTGGGCGCGCGCGACCCCCGTGTCACGGTCGTCGAGCTGTCGCGCAACTTCGGCCACCAGATGGCCGTCACCGCCGGGCTCGACCTGGTGGACGCCGACGCCACGATCATCATGGACAGCGACCTGCAGGACCCGCCGCGGGTCGCCCTCGAGCTGCTCGAGAAGTGGGAAGAGGGCTACGAGGTCGTCTACGCACAACGCCGCTCGCGCCGGGATTCGCCGTTCAAGCGCTTCACCGCGAGCGCGTTCTACTGGTTCCTCCAGAAGATGGCCGCGGTCGAGATCCCGAAGAACACCGGCGACTTCCGGCTGGTCGACCGCAAGGTCGTCGACGAGCTGCGCAAGTACCGCGAGCGCGACCGGTTCCTGCGCGGCCTCGTCAGCTACGTCGGGTTCCGGCAGACGGCGGTGCTGTTCGACCGCGACCAGCGCCACGCCGGCGTCACCGGCTACCCGCTGACGAAGATGCTGCGCTTCGCCGCCGACGGCATCCTCGGCTTCTCGACGACGCCGCTGCGGATGATCACGCGGATGGGGTACCTGATCTCGATGCTGAGCTTCCTCGGCGTGCTCTACGTCGTCGGCGTGAAACTGTTCGCGCCGGAGACCGCGGTGCCCGGCTGGGCGTTCATCACCATCGCGATGTTCTTCCTCGGCGGCATCCAGATCATCATGCTGGGCGTGCTCGGCAGCTACATCGGCCGCACGTACTCCCAGGTCCAGAACCGGCCGCTGTACACGGTCGCGTCGGTGCGCACGGGCGTCCCCGAGACCGCCGAGGACAACCGGAGCGCCGCCCGATGAGGTTCGTCACGGCCACGCAGGTGCGCTTCGGGATCGTCGGGATCGGCAACACGCTCGTCGACGCGCTGGGGTACGCGCTGCTGGCGACGCTGGGCGTGCCGACGTTCGTCGCCAACTTCATCTCGACGACGGCGGGCATGCTGCTGTCGTTCACGCTGAACCGGAACTTCACGTTCCGCGCGAAGGACGGCGACATCCGCAAGCAGGCGCTGCTGTTCTTCGGCGTGACGGCGTTCGGGCTCTGGGTGATCCAGTTCGGCGTCATCACGCTGGTGAGCCACCTGTTCCCGGGGATCAACCTGCTCGTGCCGAAGGGCGCGGCGATCGTCGTCGGGCTGTTCTGGAACTACCTGCTCTACCACTACGTGGTGTTCCGGAACGCGTCCGTTTCGCCCGTTCCCGGTGCAGCGCCGGCCGACTCCAAGTGATCTCGTACGCTGTTCCGGGTGCGATCCCGTGAACTGCGCTTCGGCCTGGGCGTCTTCGTCCTCTCCCTAGGCGTCCTGCTGATCCGGTTCCTCGTGCCGAGGCCGGTCGGGATGGCCGACAACGGCGACGGCTGGCGCCTGCTGTGCGACCTCGGCGGCCGGCACACCGAGATCAAGCCCGAGTTCTACGTGCACTTCAGCTACGGGCCGGGCCAGGCGTGCCGCAGCGACTACATCTCGAGCCAGGCGTGGTTCGACTGGTTCGCGAGCAAGCTGGGGAAGGTGCTCGGCTCGTCGGCGGAGCTCAACCTGCTGGTGCTCGGCGCGATCACGTGCGTGCTGGTCGCGGCCGGCGTCGCGGCGACGGTCCTCGGCCTGGAGCTGAGCCGCCGCAACCGCGTCATCGCGGCGGCGCTGCTGCTGCTCGTGATGGCCGATTCGGCGTTCTTCGGCTACTTCGCGTCGGTGCTCAGCGAAGGCGCCGGGTTCGTCGGGATCCTGCTGACGGCCGGCGGCCTGCTGCTGATGAACCGCACGGGCGCGGGGCGGTACTGGGGTGCCGCACTGACCGTGGTGGGCGCGCTGATCGGCATCAACGCGAAGTCGCAGACGCTGCTGCTGATCCCGCTGTTCGTGGTGGCGCTGGCGCTGATCCGGCCGGCCGGCGCGCGAGGCCGCGCCCGGTGGCTGCTGCCGCTGGGCGTCCTGGTGATCGTGGGCGCGGGGACGGCGGCGGTGCAGTCCCACGGCGACCCCGCCAACGCCGAGTACCGCGAAGCGAACATGTACCACGTGGTGTTCGACAGCATCGTGGACGGCAAGCACGACACGGACGCCGACCTGGCGGCGCTGGGCCTGCCGCCGAGCGCGAAGAAGTTCATCGGCACCGACTGGTGGGGGGCGAACCCCTGGAAGGACGCGGACTACAACGGCTTCCGCGACAAGATCAGCCGCCGCAACGTCGTGCGGTACTACGCGTCCCATCCGGCGCGCACGCTGCAGATCCTCCAGCGGGGCGCGGTCGACACCCTGACGGCGCGCCCGTCCCGGCTGGGCAGCTTCGCCGAGTCGGCCGGGTTCCCGCGGATGACCCAGGAGTACCGGGTGCCGGTGTTCTCCGGGCTGTCCGCGCTGGCCGCGCCGCTGGGGCTGTTCGTGCTGGTGCCGTTCTGGCTGCTGATCGGCTGGGCCGGGGTGCGGGCGTTCCGGCGCCGCGCCCGCGAGTACGGCGTCGTCGTGTTCTTCCTGCTGCTGTTCGCGGTGGGCCAGTTCGGGCTGTCGGCGCTGGGCGAGGGCGTCGAGGGCGTGAAGCACCAGCTGCTGACGCTGTTCCCGACGTTCCTGGCGTTCGTGTTCGCGGTGCTGAGCCTGTTCCCGCGGCCGGTGCGCGAGGAAGCGCCGTCAGAGGAGCCTGCGACCGAAATCTTCGACGCCTTCCGGGAGCCGGAGAAGCCCACCGTCCACTGACACCGCCGCGGCTGTCACACCGTGCGCGGCCTCGTCCACAGCCAGGCGACCGCCAGGACGCCGGCCAGGCAGGGCACCAGCCCGGCCCAGCCGACCGCCGGCGGCAGGCCGGTGCCGCCGGCGGTGTCGCGGACGAGCAGCCCCGTCAGGCCGACACCGGCGCCGAGCGCCAGCCCCGCGGTCGCGACGGCGCGGGCCCACCGCTTGCCCGCCCTTACCGCCAGGATCGTCGCGAGCCAGGTGAGCACACCCAGGCCACCGATGACCGACAGCAAGATCAGGTAGGTGGCGACGGCCGAGCCGATCTGAGCCGGGGTGTAAGCGGGGTAGCCGGCACGGAGGTGGTCGGCCAGCAGGTGGGTGGCGGCGAACGGGACGGCCGCCGCGAGGACGGTCAGGACGAGTCCGGCCCACAACGCCGCCAGCACCCGGGGCGGGGCGGTCATCCGTACATCGCCACCTGCTGGAACGCCGCGAGCGCCCGGTCGATGGGATGCGGCTGCGGCACGCCCGCGGCGTCGAGCCGGTTCCACCTCTGCAGGTTCAGCGCGACCGCCAGCTGCCGCTCGCCGTCGGCCCGGATCACGGCGATCGCCCCGCCGCCCCAGACCGTGCCGCCGTGGCCCCAGAAGGTCGCCTGGCCGGGCGCCTCCACGGGGTGCAGGCCGAGGCCGTAGTCGATCAGCTTGCCCTCCTGGGAGATGACCGGGACGGTGCGGCGCATCTGCTCGAGCGACGACCGGCTGACGATTTCGCCCGCGTGCAGCAGGCGGAAGAACCGGTTGAGGTCCGCGACGGTCGAGACCAGCGAGGCCGCCGGCCCCACCCACGACATGTCGAAGACGCTGTAGTCGCGCGGCGGGTCGATCATGCCGAACCACGCCTCGTAGAGCCGCGAGTGCGGCCCGTCGACGTGCGTTCCCGCGGGGAATCCGGTGTCCTGGAGACCGGCGCGCTCGATGATGTCCTGGGTGATGTGCTTCTCGGCCGCGATGCCGGTGACGTGCTCCAGGAGTTCGCCCAGGAGCAGGTAGTTGGTGTTCGAGTACACCCCCGGCGCGCCACCCGGGGTGCCGACGGCGGGCGCCGCGACGCCCATCCCGATCAGGTCGACGGGGTCGAACCGGGTGAACCGGTGGTCTTCGAAGCTTTCGGGCCCGGTCTTCGCCAGGTCCGGGAACGCCCGCAGCGAGGGGTAGGCGAAGGGCAGGTACTCGGCGAGCCCGCTGGTGTGGTCGAGCAGCATCCGGACCGTGATCGCGTCCCCGCGTTCGCCGGGAACCAGCCTCGGCAGGTAGTGGCCGATCGGGGTGTCGAGCCCGATCCGGCCGTTCTCGACCTTCCGCAGCACCGCGGCGGCCGTGAAGGTCTTGGTGATGCTGCCGACGCGGTGCCGCAGGCCGGCGGTGACCGGACGGCCGGTGTCGACGTCGGCGACTCCGGCGGCGCCGCGCCAGACCCGGTTGCCGGCCCGCACCTCGGCGAACAAGCCCGGCATCCCGGCGCGGTGGACGTTCTCGAGGGCGGCGTCCAGTTCGGCGGTGTCCAGTGGTTTCTGCACGTCAAGTGTCCCTTCCCCAGTGTCTTCCAGCGATGTCCTCATTATGCACGCACCGCGTGCAACGGCAAGTGCATAAGCTAGACTGGCGTCGGACGAGAGGGGCGAGATGACGGGCCGAAGGCGTTGGTCGACCGAAGAGATCCTGGATACGGCGGCGGAGCTCCTGCGCACCGGTGACGCGGACTCGTTCAGCGTGCGCAAGCTCGCCGCGGCGCTCGGGACCGACTCCTCCAGCCTGTACCGGCACTTCCGCAACAAGACCGAACTGCTGCGCGCGGTCGCGGACCGGATCCTCGTGTCCGCCATGGCCGGCTACCGTCCCGAGGGCGACTGGAAGGAGCGCCTCACGGCCACGGCGATGCGCTTGCGGGAGGCCTTCGGCCAACATCCGCAGATCGCCGCGATCTGGGGCCGCTACGCGTCAGGCGGCGCCGGGTCCCGGCTCGTCATGGAAGAGGTGCTGCAGGCCCTGCGGACGTCGGGGCTGCCCGACGAAGAGATCCCGGCGCGCTACCACCGGCTGGCGATTCTCATCGCCGCGTTGATCGCCTCCGAGGCCGGCGTCAGCACCGTCACCCCCACGGAACACGAACAAGGCATGGAACAGTTCCGCGTCGCGGTACTGGGCGCCGACCCCGAGCGCTTCCCGGCCTTGTCCCACTTCGCCCGCGAAGTGCGTCCCCTCGGGGCGGACCGCCGCGCGGCGTTCGAAGAGCTCCTCGCCGCCCAGCTCGCACAGATCGAAGCCGGGATCCCCTGACCGGAGCCGATCAGCCGGCCGAAGCGGCGAGACGCTCTTCGCGGTCCGCCGTCGCCAGCGCGTCCAAGACGCCGTCCAGTTCGCCGTCGAGGACCTGGTCGAGGTTGTACGACTTGTAGTTCACGCGGTGGTCCGAGATCCGGTTCTCCGGGAAGTTGTACGTCCGGATCCGCTCCGACCGGTCGACCGTGCGGATCTGGGACTTGCGGGCGTCGGACGCCTTCGCCGCCGCCTCCTCCTCAGCGATCGCCTGGAGGCGGGCCTGCAGCACCTGCAGGGCCCGCGCGCGGTTCTGGATCTGGGACTTCTCGTTCTGGCACGACACGACGATGCCGGTCGGCAGGTGGGTGATCCGCACCGCCGAGTCGGTCGTGTTGACGCTCTGGCCGCCGGGGCCCGACGAGCGGAACACGTCGATGCGCAGGTCGTTCGGGTCGATCTCGACCTCGACCTCCTCTGGCTCCGGGTAGATCAGCACCCCGGACGCCGACGTGTGGATCCGGCCCTGCGACTCGGTCGCCGGCACGCGCTGGACGCGGTGCACGCCGCCCTCGAACTTCAGCCGGGACCAGACGCCGTCGACGACGGCCGACTTCGTCTTGATCGAGAGCGTGACGTCCTTGAAGCCGCCCAGGTCGGAGTCCACCGAGTCGAGGACCTCGGCCTTCCAGCCGTGGCGCTCGGCGTAGCGCAGGTACATCCGCAGCAGGTCGCCGGCGAACAGGGCCGACTCCTCGCCGCCCTCCCCCGACTTGATCTCCATCACGACGTCGGAGCCGTCGTACGGGTCACGCGGCAGCAGCAGCTCGGTGAGCTTCGACTCCAGCTCGGGGATCTTCGCGCTCAGCGCGTCGGCCTCCGCGGCGAACTCCGGGTCTTCCGCCAGTTCGCGAGCGGTCGTGAGGTCGCCACGGGTGGAGTCCAGCTCCTGGACGGCGCGCACCACCGGCGTCAGCTCGGCGTAGCGGCGGCCGAGCTTGCGGGCGCGCGCCTGGTCGGCGTGCACCGCCGGGTCCGCCAGCTGGGTCTCCAGGTCCGCGTGTTCGGCGAGCAGCCCCTTGAGCGAGCTCGAATCCACCTCTGCCACCTCTCAGCCCGGGAAACAACGCCGTGTCCGTACAAAGCGACGGCGCCCACCCGCGCGTGCGGGTGGGCGCCGTCGAAAAAGCTACTTGGCGTCGGCGTCCTTCTTCTGACGCTTGCCGTAGCGAGCCTCGAAGCGCGCGACCCGGCCACCGGTGTCCATGATCTTCTGCTTGCCCGTGTAGAACGGGTGGCAGTTCGAGCAGATCTCGACGTGGATGTCGCCACTGGTCTTGGTGCTGCGCGTGGTGAAGCTGTTTCCGCAGTCGCAGTTCACGTTCGTGACCACGTACTCGGGGTGAATACCGCTCTTCATGGTGTCCTCTCTCGTTGGCTCCGGGTCCCCAGTCGTTCTCGCGGGGTGAACCGGCGCCGGACTTCAGCGGGTAATTCTGCCAGACAGGCTGACGATCACTGGAACGCACCCCGCTGACCAGGTATTCCGAACGACGTGAAGGCCTCCTTACCGGCTCTTATGGCCGGCAAGGAGGCCTTCACGGTCTTGCCTGGGTGACGCTCAGTCGTCCTCGTTGCCGCCGAGGGCGGTCTTCGACACCTGCATCAGGAACTCGGTGTTCGTCTTCGTCTTGCGCAGCCGCGAGATCAGCAGGTCGATGGCCTGCTGCGAGTCGAGCGCGTGCAGCACCCGGCTCAGCTTCACGGTCACGGCCAGCTCGTCCGGGTTCAGCAGCAGCTCGTCCTTGCGAGTACCGGACGGGTTGACGTCGACGGCCGGGAACACGCGGCGCTCGGCGATCTTGCGGTCGAGCTTGAGCTCCGCGTTACCGGTGCCCTTGAACTCTTCGAAGATGACCGTGTCCATCGTCGAGCCGGTCTCGACCATCGCCGTGGCGAAGATGGTCAGCGAGCCGCCGTTCTCGATGTTGCGCGCCGCGCCGAGGAACCGCTTCGGCGGGTAGAGCGCGGTCGAGTCGACACCACCGGACAGGATCCGGCCGGACGCCGGGGCCGCCAGGTTGTACGCGCGGCCGAGGCGGGTGATCGAGTCGAGCAGCACGACGACGTCGTGGCCCATCTCGACCAGGCGCTTGGCCCGCTCGATCGACAGCTCCGCGACCGAGGTGTGGTCCGCCGGCGGCCGGTCGAAGGTGGAGGCGATGACCTCACCCTTCACCGACCGCTGCATGTCCGTGACCTCTTCCGGACGCTCGTCCACCAGGACGACCATCAGGTGGCACTCGGGGTTGTTCGTGGAGATCGCGTTCGCGATGTCCTGCATGATCGTGGTCTTACCGGCCTTCGGCGGCGACACGATCAGGGCGCGCTGCCCCTTGCCGACCGGCATGATCAGGTCGATCACGCGGGTCGTGAGCTTGTGCGACTCGGTCTCGAGGCGCAGCCGCTCGTTCGGGTACAGCGGGGTCAGCTTGGTGAAGTCGGGGCGGCGCTTGGCCTCGTCCGGCTCCAGGCCGTTGATCGAGTCGACGCGCACCAGCGGGTTGAACTTCTGCCGCTGCTGCTCGCCCTCGCGCGGCTGGCGCACGCTGCCGGTGATGGCGTCACCGCGGCGCAGGCCGTACTTGCGGACCAGCGAAAGCGAGACGTACACGTCGTTCGGGCCGGCGAGGTAGCCGGAAGTGCGCACGAACGCGTAGTTGTCCAGCACGTCCAGGATGCCCGCGACGGGCAGCAGGACGTCGTCCTCGCGGATCTCGGTGTCCGGCGAACCGCCGTCACGCTGGCCGCCACCGGTGCCCCGGCGACGACGGTCGCGGAAGCGACGGCCGCGGCGGCCGCCTTCCTCGTCGTCGTCCTGCTGCTGGGCGCGGTTGTCGCGGTTGTCCTGGCCGCGGCTGCCGCCGTCCTGCTGCTGGTTGCGCTGGCGGTTGCCGTCCTGACGGTTGCCGTCCTGGCGGTTGTCGTTGCGGCCGCCGCCCTGGCGCTGCTGGTCGCGGTTGCTCCCGCCACCCTGCTGGCGGTCGCCCTGCTGACGGTCGCCACCGCCCTGACGGTCACCCTGCTGACGGTCACCGCTCTGCTGACGGTCGCCCCCGATCTGACCGTCGGGCGACCCGGCGGCGCGGTTCGAACCACGGCGACGCCGGCCTCGGCCACCCTCCTCGGGCTGGCCGTCCTGGCCCTGCTGGCCGTCCTGCTTGTCCTGCTGCGGGCGCTCGGCCTGCGGCGGGGCGTCCACTGCCGGGGCGCTCGCCACCGGGGCTTCGGCCTTCGGCTTGGTCTCGACCGGCGCCGCGGACGCCTCGGCCTTGCGCTCGGCCTTCGGGGCCGACGCCTTCACCGGCTCGCCGACGCCCTCGAGGGGCAGCGTCTCGGCGGCCGGACGCTTGCGCGACTTGCCCTGACGCTCGCGGATCGCGGCGATCAGATCGCCCTTGCGCATGCCCGTCGTCTCGCCGACGCCGAGCTCCCCAGCCAGCGAACGCAGTTCCGCCACGGTCTTCCCGGTCAACCCGCCGACCGTCTTCTTGGGAGCGGGGGTGGTGCCGTTCGACTCCGCGGCGCTGCTACCCACGTCGCTCAAAAGATCGGTGTTGCTCACACATGTCCTTCCTGACCGATCCACGCCTCCAGGCGGATCAGCGGACTGCCGCTCGCTTCTGATCGCGAACCGGCGTATCTGCCCCCCGATACGGGAGATGAGCTCTTCGGCCGTGCGGAACACAGCTGGAGCGCCTCCACCACAGGGGTTTGCGTCCTCCATTCGGAGGACACGGAATTCGGCACCGCCGAAACCGGAAACCCGCCTACGTTCCTCCGCGTTACCCCGCTTGCCAGGCGGTGCGGATTCGGCGGATCAACGAAGGATGCGATCCGGGGACCGGCATCGGGTGCGGAAACGCACGGTGATCGAACGCCCCCGAGGGTAGACCGCGCCGGTGCCGGGTGCAACAACCACCCCCCGCGTGGCGGGCCCGACGACGGGCACGTGACCCAGCCTTTACTGAGCCGCAACCCGCACACCCGCGAGATCCACGGGCAGCTCGAAGACGTCGAAGCCCTCAACGTCGACCCCTGGTGGCAATATTCCCGTCGTGGTCAGCGCGAGCACCGTGGGACCCGCGCCGGAGACGGCGGCAGCTACTCCGCGTGCACGCAGAGTCGTCACCAGCTCGCCGCTCGCCGGGTACGCGGGGGCCCGGTAGTGCTGGTGCAGCCGGTCTTCGGTGGCCGCGAGCAGCAGCTCCGGCTTCGCCGTCAGAGCGTGCACGGCGAGCGCCGCGCGGCCGGCGTTGTGCGCGGCGTCGGCGTGCGGCACGGTCGCCGGCAGCAGGCCGCGCGTGGTCGCGGTGGCCGAGCGCACCGACGGCACCGCCACGACCGGCCGGATCGACGGGTGCGGTACGAGCCGCTCGGCGTGGAATTCCACACCTTCGCACCAGGCCACGACGAGGCCGCCGAACAGGCTCGCCGCGGCGTTGTCCGCGTGGCCTTCGAAGCCGGCGGCCAGCTGAAGCGCGCCGAACGCGTCGAGCTCCCGCCCCGCCAGGGCGTACCCGGCGGCGACGCCGGACACCACCGCGGCCGCCGACGACCCGAGCCCGCGCGCGTGCGGAATGGCGTTGGAGCAGCGCAGGTGCAGGCCGGGCAGCTCGACGCCGAGGTGCTCGCAGGTCCGCCGGATGGCGCGCACGACGAGGTGGGTTTCATCGGTGGGGACGTCGTCGACCCCGCCCGCGCCGGCGTCGGCGACCTCGACCTTGAGCCCGGCGTCGGTGACCCGCACCTCGACGACGTCGTGCAGGCCCAGGGCCATGCCGAAGGCGTCGAAGCCCGGCCCGAGGTTCGCGGTCGACGCCGGGACGGTGACCTTGAACCCGGTGCTCACGAGCGCGCCCCGATGTGGCGTTGGTTGCGTCTCACGCACCCAATGTGGCGTTCGGTGCGTCCCACGCACCGAAC
>NZ_JBFBAG010000042.1:27951-101480 GCF_040682155.1 Amycolatopsis sp. NPDC051371 | reverse complement strand
ATCGGCGGCAAGTACCCGCTGGCCGACGCCCGGCGCGCCCACGAGGACCTTCAGGGCCGCCGCACCACCGGCAAGCTCCTGCTCATCCCTCTGTTTCTCACTCACGACCGCTTACTTCCAGTCGACCTGCGGGCTCCGGTAGAAGTCGATGCCTTGCGTGACCCAGCGGGGGGCCTGCTTGGCGAGGCGCAGCCGGTAGGCGTCCCAGTTGTGCGTCGACTTCGGGGACCAGCCGATCTCCGCGATCCCCGGCAGCCGCGGGAACGCCATGTACTCGATGTCGTTGCTGCTCCGGATGGTCTCCGTCCACAGCGGCGCCTCGACGCCCGCGACCTGCTTCTCACCGACGCCCATCACCAGCGACGCGGGGTCCCAGTTGTACCCGTCGCGTACCTCGACCAGCGCCGCCCAGTCCTGGCCCAGCGGTGTCGACTCGTCGTACTTCATGTCCAGGTACGCGTAGTTCGCCGGCGACATGAGGATCTTGTTGCCGCGCGCCGCGGCGGCCGCGACCGACTCGTTGTCCCCGCCGAAGTCCCAGTACTGCGGAATGGCCGACACCGGCAGCTCGGACTTCGCGATCTCGTGCCAGCCGGTGACCTTCTTGCCGTACTTGGCGACGATCGGCTGCACCTTCTGCTGGAACGTCAGGTAATCCGCGGGCGGCGTCGCATGTGCCTCGTCGCCGCCGATGTGCAGGTACTGGCCCGGCGTGATGGCCGCCAGCTCGCGGACGACGTCGTCGACGAACTTGTACGTGATCGGCGAGGAGATGCACAGCGAGCTGTAGCCGACCTCGGTGTCGGTGCGCACCGGGACGGCCTTGCCGTCGCAGTTCAGCTCCGCGTACGTCGACTGCGCCGCGTTCGTGTGGCCCGGCATGTCGATCTCGGGGATCACCGTGATGTGCCGCGAAGCGGCGTACGCGACGATGTCCTTGTACTGCTTCTGCGTGTAGTAGCCGCCGGGGTCGCCGTACGCGGCGGTCTGGCCGCCGACGGTCGCCAGCTTCGGCCAGCTCTTGATCTCGATGCGCCAGCCCTGGTCGTCCGCGAGGTGCAGGTGCAGGGTGTTGATCTTGTACTGGGCGATCTGGTCGATGTACAGCTTGACCTGGTCGGGCTGGAAGAAGTGCCGGGCGACGTCGAGCATCGCGCCACGCTCGCCGAAGCGCGGGTAGTCGAGGATCGTGCCGCCGGCGACCGTCCACGTCCGGTGCTGGACGCGCTTCGCGTCGATCGCCGAGGGCAGCAGCTGCCGCAGCGACTGGACGCCCTCGAAGAGCCCGTCCGCGGTGTTGGCCTTCAGCGAGACGCCGTCGCGGGCGACCTTCAGCTCGTAACCCTCGGTGCCGATCCGGGAGTCGTGCCCGAGCTGCAACGAGATCGCGGGCAGGCCCCAGGACCGCGGCACGACCGGCAGCGGGTAGCCGGTGGCCGGGCGCAGCAGGCCGCGCAGGTAGTCCGCGACCTGGCCGGCGCCGCGGTCGGCGCTGATCACGGTGAACGGGGTCAGCTTGAACTCGCCCCGCGGATCGGCCTTCGCCGAGACGGGCGCGGGGACGACGTCGGTCACGCTGCGTTCCGGGGCGGCGGGCGAAGCCTCGGCAGTGGCGGCAGGCAGGCCGACTGCCGTCAGACTCACGACAGCCGCGGTCACGACGGCTCTGGACAAGCGCATCAGGGCACCTCCGGTCGGGGACTCCCTCACAAAGGTACAGACCAGCCGGGGTATTTGGAACGGTACTTTACGAAGTGCGCAACGCGGCCCGGATCGCGTCCAGGACGCTCGGGTCCTCGATGGTGGAGGGCACGGCTTCGTCGCGGCCGTCCGCGATCGCGCGCATGGTCTTGCGCAGGATCTTCCCGGACCGCGTCTTCGGCAGCGCGTCCACAATGGACACGTCACGGAACGCGGCCACCGGTCCGATGTCCCGGCGGACCATCGCCACCAGTTCGTCCCGCAGCTGGTCCGGAGGGATGTCCTGGCCCGCCTTGAGCACGACGAACCCGCGCGGCAGCTGGCCCTTGAGCTGGTCGGCGACCCCGATGACGGCGCACTCGGCGACGGCAGGGTGCGACGCCAGCACGGCCTCCATCGACCCGGTCGACAGCCGGTGGCCGGCGACGTTGATGACGTCGTCGGTGCGGCCCATGACGAACAGGTAGCCGTCTTCGTCGAGGTAGCCGGAGTCGCCGGTCAGGTAGAAGCCGTCGTAGCGGGAGAGGTAGGCCTCGCGGTAGCGCTCGTCGTCGCCCCACAGCGTCGGCAGCGACCCCGGCGGCAGCGGCAGCTTCACGGTGATGGCGCCTTCGCGCCCGGCCGGTAGTTCGTCGCCGGCCTGGTCGAGGATCCGGACGTCCCAGCCGGGGACGGGCTTGGTCGCCGAACCGGGCTTGACCTCCATCGGCTCGAGGCCGCGGGGGTTGGCCGCGATCGGCCAGCCGGTTTCGGTCTGCCACCAGTGGTCGATGACCGGCGTGCCGAGCTTCTCGTGCGCCCAGTGGTAGGTCTCCGGGTCGAGCCGCTCACCGGCCATGAACAGCGTCCTGAACGCCTTGAGGTCGTACTTCTCCAGCTCACGGGCGTCCGGGTCGACCTTCTTGATCGCCCGCAGCGCGGTCGGCGCGGTGAACAGCGCCTGGACGCCGTGCTCGGCGATGACCCGCCAGAACGCGCCCGCGTCCGGCGTCCCGACGGGCTTGCCCTCGTAAAGCACGGTGGTCGCCCCGACCAGCAGCGGCGCGTACACGATGTAGGAGTGCCCGACGACCCAGCCGACGTCGGACGCCGTCCACCAGATGTCGCCGGCGTGGACGTCGTAGACCGCGTCCATCGAGTAGGCGAGCGCGACCGCGTGACCGCCGGTGTCGCGGACGACGCCCTTCGGCTTCCCGGTGGTCCCGGACGTGTAGAGGATGTAGAGCGGGTCGGTGGCCGCGACCGGCACCGGCTCGGCCGGGGTCGCGTTCGCCGTCAGCTCGCGCCAGTCGAGGTCGCGGCCGGTCAGCTTCGCCGGCGCCTGCTCGCGCTGCAGCACGACGACGTGGTCCGGCTGGTGCTCGGTCATCTCGAGGGCGCCGTCGATGATCGGCTTGTACTCGACGACCCGCGTCGGCTCGATGCCGCAGGACGCCGCCAGGATCACCTTCGGCTTCGCGTCCTCGATCCGCGCCGCGAGCTCCTTCGGCGCGAACCCGCCGAAGACCACGGAGTGCACCGCGCCGATCCGTGCGCAGGCCAGCATCGCGATCGCGGCTTCGGGCACCATCGGCAGGTAGACGATGACGCGGTCACCCTTCGTGACCCCCAGAGAGCTGAGCGCACCGGCGAACCGTGCGACCGTGTCGCGCAGCTCTTCGTAGGTGTAGGTGCGTTGCCGTCCGGTCACGGGAGAGTCCCAGATCAGTGCGGCCTGGTCCCCGCGGCCGGCCTCGACGTGCCGGTCGAGCGCGTTGTACGAGGTGTTCAGCTCGCCGTCTGGGAACCACCGGAAGAAGGGCGGGTTGGCGTCGTCGAGCGCCCGCTCCGGGGGCTTCGTCCAGCTGATTTTCCCGGCCGCTTCCAGCCAGAACACGTCCGGCTCGGTCAGGCTCCGCTGGTAGGCCTCGGAGTACGCACCCATTCCCGCTCCTTCGCGTCGAACGTCCGCACCGACCCCATCATGACGCGCGGGCGGCGGCCTCGCCGGATTCCGTGCACCCTGAAGACCCGGCAACCTCACGGCGGCCGGCTGCGTCCTAAGCTGGACCGCGGGGAAAAGCCGCGCGACGGTACCAAGAGAACACGGACAGTGAGGGGAGCCCGGCGGTGAACGGACTCGCGAGCGCGTTGCTCTCGCTAGCCCATTCCTTGTTCGGCCCGGGCTTCTGCCCCGGCGACTGGGTCTGGGCCACGAGTGCGGCCGGCGCGCTCGTCGCACTGCTGCCGCCGATCGGCGCGCTGGCCGTGTCGATCATCCGGAAGGGCACGGGCAACCGCTACGACGTCACGACGCTGGGCGTCTTCGCCGCGATCGGGCTGTTCAGCGCCCTCATCCTGCCGTGGCTGCTGTCCAATGGCGTGTCCGGCGTGTTCCGGGCGGAGTTCTCGAACCAGAAGTCCGGGCTGTCCAAGGCGGAGACGGCCACGTTGTCCAGCGGCTTCTGCTGGGTGGACAACCAGAAGCAGTACCTGGGCGGGCGGCAGACCGTCTTCGACGTCTTTTCCGCCGGCAGCACCGGCCCCGACGACCTCCCGGTCTTCGTCTACCTGGTGGCCTTCGTCGTGCTCGGCGCCGGCTCGCTGCTGTTCGTGATGCTGCAGGGCCGCACGGCCTTCCGCCGCGGCCCGAAGTGGCCGTCGCGGTTCTTCTGGATCCCGTTCGCCGCGATGCTCGTGTTCAGCGTCGGCATGGAGGCCAACACCGCGCTGCACTTCTTCCTGGGTTTCCTGCCGTTCAGCGTGCTGGGCCTGATCCCGGTCGCGATGGTCGGGCCGCCGCCGTGGTCGGTGATCAACCGGTCGGACGCGCCGCCGCGCCGCGACCAGGAGCCGCAGGGGCCGCCGCCGTCGCAGGTCCAGCCGCGCCCGACCCCGCCGCCGCCGCCGCCCCCGGTCAACCGGCCGTACCCGAAGACGGCGCTGGCGTCCGCGCCCGAGCCCCCGCCGATGGCCGGTGCGCTGGCCGCGGCGCCCGGCCCGATCCCGCCGCCGCCCGGCTCGCGCAACGCCGGTGGCAGCCGCTACCGGCGCGTCAAGCAGCTCGGCGCGGGCGGGTTCGGCACGGTCTGGCAGGCCGTCGACACCCAGCTCAACCGCACGGTCGCACTGAAGATCGCGCACGCGCCGGACCGCGACACCGCCGAGCGCATGCAGCGCGAGGCCCGCGCGCTGGCCGTGGTCAGCCACCCGAACTGCGTCAAGGTGTACGACCTCGCCGAGGAGCCGGACGGGCTCGCGCTGGTCATGGAGTACCTGGAAGGCCGTCCGCTGGCCGAGCTGGTCGACGGCCAGGGCCCGCTCGACGACGTCGCGGCCGGGCGCCTGTGGGCGACGATGGCGGGCGCGCTCGCCGCGGCCCATGACAAGGGCGTCCTGCACCGGGACATCAAGCCGTCGAACGTCATCCTCGACCCGAGCGGCCTGGCCCACCTGATCGACTTCGGCATCGCCCGCAGCCAGGGCGACTCGAAGATGACGGCGACCGGGATGATGATCGGCACGCCGGACTTCGTGGCCCCCGAGCAGGCGATGGGCGCGACGGCGTCGCCGGCGTCGGACGCGTGGCAGCTGGCGGCGACGATCAGCTACGCGCTGTCCGGCCAGCCCCCGCGCGGCACCCGCGAGACGCCGATGGCGGCACTGATGGCCGCGGCCCGGGCCGAACCGGTGTCGCGGCTGCCGCAGCGCAGCGCGCACGCCCGTCTGTTGGCGGCTTCGCTGGACCCGGAGCCGCGTCGCCGTCCGACGCTGAACGCCGTGCGGCGTGAGGTCGAGGGCTGGCTGTCGCGGGCCGGCAAGTCGGCCGACGGCCCGGTCACCCGGGTCGTGCCGCGCCAGCCGGGGAACCAGCTGCCCCGCCGCTAGCCGGGCTTCACGGCCGAGGTCGTTGACAGCGCGGCGGCCAGTGCGAACGTCTTGAATGACTCATTCAGGTCTTCGGAGGTCCTGAATGACTCATTCAAGACTTTTGGTCCGGGCTGTCGAGTCCGGCCCGGGCTCGGCGAGCGCCCTGACTCCAGCGGCCCGGGTGTCAAAAACCGCGCGCGCCGCTAGCCGGGCTTCACGGCCGAGAAGATCACCAGCTCCTTCGGCCGGAGATTCACGCTGATCTGCCCGAACCCCGCCTTCTCGAGGCGGCTCGGGAAGGTTGCCGCGTCGACGACGTTCATCGTGTCGCCGATGTGCAGCAGCCGGAAGCGCAGGTTGAGCTGGCTGTCGCTGCCGCAGTACGTGCCGCCCGGGCGCAGGACCCGCGCGGCCTCGGCGAAGATCGCGTCCTGCAGCTGCTCGGTCGGCACGTGGTGCAGCATCGTGAAGCAGACGACGGCCGAGAACCGGCCGTCCTCGAAGGGCATCTCCGCGCCGCTGCCCTCGACGACCTCGGCGCGGTCGCCGTACTTCGCGCGCAGCAGCTCGCTCGACGCGTGGTCGATCTCCAGCACCGTCAGCTTCGGGACGGCGCCGAGCAGCACCTTCGTGGTGGCGCCGAACCCGGGCCCGATCTCGAGCACGTCGTCGCCCAGGTCGCGGCCCTTCAGCCACGGCGTGAGGCGTTCTTCGACGGTCGCCGCCCACTTCTCCGAGCTGCAGATCTTGCGGTGGATCAGGTTCATCGGCATGCGTTCGACGCTAGGACGCCCCGCCGGTGACCGATAGCCGATAGCCTGCCAACCGATGTCGCGAACCAGACAATCCGGCGCCATGCTGCTCGGCGAGGTCGACCTGCCCGCGGGCACCTGGTTTCCGTGGCACGAGCACCCGGTGCACCAGCTGGTCTGGTCGGCCCGCGGGGTCGTCGCGGTCAAGGCGGGCGACGCGGGCTGGGTCCTGCCGCCGACCCGGGCGCTGTGGATCCCGGCGGGCGTCCGGCACCGCACGGGCGCGCTCGGCCGGGCGGCCCTGCGTGGCATCTACGCCGATCCCGCGTTGTCCCCGGTGTCGTGGCCGGAGCCCCGGATGGTGGTCGTCCGGCCGTTGCTGCGCGAGCTCCTGGAGTACTTGACCGGCGACAACGTGGCCCCGGCGGCGCGGCTGCGGGCCGAGGGGGTGGCGTTCGACCTGCTGGAGCCTCTGGACGTCGTCCCGATCGTGGTGCCGTCCCCGGCCGACCCGCGGGCCCGCGACGTCGAGACGGCGGTGCTGGCGAACCCGGCGGACCCGCGCAGCCTGGCGGAGTTCGGGCGGGACGTCGGCGCCGCGGAGCGGACCTTGGCGCGGATCTTCGTCCGCGAGTGCCGGATGCCGTTCGGGACGTGGCGCACGCAGGTGCGGCTGCGGGCGTCGCTGCCGCTGCTCGCTCAAGGGTCGCCGTTGGAGGGAGTGGCCCACCGGGTGGGCTACAGCTCGGCGAGCGCGTTCGTCGCGGCTTTCCGGCGGGCCGTCGGGGTCACCCCGGGCGCGTACTTCGCGGGCTGAGCCGGCACCAGTACCGCAGCCTCCCGGCGGAACTTGTGTCCGCCAGGACGCCGCCGTTGCGTTCGATCACGCGACGCGACGGAAGGTTGCCGGGCGCGCAGGTCAGCAGGACGTCGTCGAGGCCGGCCTCGCGGGCGACCAGCAGGGCCTCCCGCAGGAGCGCGGTGGCATGACCTCGTCCTCGCGCGGAAGGCCGGATGTCGTAGCCGATGTGGCCGCCGAACTCGGTCAGCTCGTCGTTGAGCCGCAGGTTGAGCCGGACCCGCCCCAGGTAGTCGTCGCCTTCGGTCCACCAGAGGACCCGGTGCTGGACCCGGTCGTGTTCGACGGAGGCCTCACCGCGGACGCCGGCGTTGCGCAGGTCGTCGATCCAGCGCCGGAACTCGTCCGGGTCGGCGAGCAGCCGCGGGTCCAGTTCGGTGTGCAGGCCGTCGCGGTGGTACTCCGTCAGGGCGTCGAGGAAGGACCGGTGGTACCGCGGAGACGGCTCGACCAGGCTCATCGCCAGGACGGCAACCAGCGTTCGGCCTCCCACTGGCCCGTGGTGATCGCGACGCCGTTGAGGATCGGCCACAGCCAGGCGAAGTTCGCGACCACCAGGCCGACGTACAACGACACGACGAGCAGACCGGTCCCGCGTCTTTCGAACCCGCGCCGGGCGCTGCCCAGGATCTGGCCCAGGCACAACGTCAACCCCAGCACGAGGAACGCCGCCAGCGGGGTCGCGTAGAAGAAGTACATCTGCCGGTCGATATTGGTGAACCAGAAGACGTACCCGCCGAGGTAGCCCACCAGCACGGCCGCGTAGCGCCAGTCCGCGCGGAAGATCGAGCGCCACACCGACCAGCCCAGCATCGGGATGGCCAGCCACCACATCGCCGGCGTGCCGATCAGCATCGTCGCGCTGACGCAGCGGGACTCGCCGCAGCCGGTGACGTCGCCGTCGTAGCTGTAGAGCATCGGGCGCAGCCCCATCGGCCACGTCCACGGCTTGGACTCCCACGGGTGCGGGTTGTCCTTGGGCGTGACCAGCGTTTCGTGGAAGTGCAGGACGTTGCCGGTGTAGTCGACGAGCGAACGCAGCGACGCGGGCACCCACGACCAGACGCCCGGCGCGATGTCCTTGATCTCGGTGTAGTGCCGGTCGGTCGCGGTCTCGCTCGCGAACCACGCCCAGTACGCGCCGAGGTACATCAGGAACGGGATGAGCAGGATCGCCCACAGCGCGGGCAGCACGTCGCGGCGGATCGCGCCCAGCCACGGCCGTTCGACGCCGGCCGCGCGGCGCGCCGCGACGTCGAAGAACACGCACAGCAGCCCGAACGCGACGATGTAGTACAGCGCCGACCACTTGACGCCGAAGGTGAGCCCGATCATCAGCCCGGTCGCGAACCGCCACCAGCGGAAGCCCAGCTTGGGGCCCCACACGGACTCGTTGACCCAGCCCTCGCGGACCGCCGTCGCGAGCCGGGTGCGGACCTGGTCGCGGTCGACGAGCAGGCAGGCGAACGCGGCGAGCACGAACAGCGCGATGAAGATGTCGAGCATGCCCATCCGCGACTGCAGGTGCAGCACGCCGTCGCTGATCACGAGGACGCCGGCGATGCCGCCGAGCAGCGTCGAGCGGGTCAGCCGGCGGGCGATGCGGATGGTCAGGAAGACGATGAGCGTGCCGGCCAGCGCGGGCATGATCCGCCAGCCCCAGCCGTTGTAGCCGAACAGCCATTCGCCGATCGCGATCAGCTGCTTGGCCAGCGGCGGGTGGACGACCAGCTCGTAGCCGTAGTTGTCCTCGTAGCCGCCGTTGCGCAGCATCTGCCACGCCTGCGGCACGTAGTGCTTCTCGTCGAAGACCGGGCTGCCCTTGTCCGTCGGCACGCCGAGGTTCTGCAGCCGGACGATGCCGCCGATCAGGGTCAGCACGATGGTGACGACCCAGCCGCGCAGCCGGTCGTCCGGCATGCCGCGGCCGAGCAGGGTCACTTCGCGGTCGGTCGGCGGCCGGAGCGCCTCGACCGGGTCCGGCCGGACGCTTTCGTCGTCGGGACGGGTCAGCACGGCGGTCACGGGGGCGATCCTACGGGCGGGACAGGGCGTGCGTCGTCCGGATCGGCTGATCAGCCTAGGCTGGCCCGGTGAGCTCACCCGTGACAACGGGCCGTCTGGTCCTGGCCGCCACCCCGCTCGGCGACGTCCGCGACGCCTCGCCCCGACTGGCCGAAGCGCTGGCGGAAGCCGACGTCATCGCGGCCGAGGACACCCGCAGGTTCCGCTCGCTGGCTTCGGCGCTGGAGGTGACCCCGCGCGGCCGGGTGGTGAGCTTCTACGAAGACGTCGAGACGGCGCGCCTGCCCAAGTTGCTCGAATCGTTACGCGCGGGCGAGACGGTGGTGCTCGTGACGGACGCCGGTATGCCCAGTGTGTCCGATCCGGGGTTCCGATTGGTGTCGGCGTGCGTCGCCGCTTCTGTTCCGGTGACGTGCCTCCCGGGGCCGTCGGCGGTGACGACGGCGCTCGCTTTGTCCGGTTTGCCGTGCGATCGGTTTTGTTTCGAGGGTTTCGCGCCGCGCAAGCCCGGGGAGCGAACTCGCTGGCTCACTTCGCTTCGCGACGAGCCTCGGACGGTGGTGTTCTTCGAATCGCCGCACCGCCTGGCGTCCTTGCTGGCCGACGCGGTTTCGGTACTGGGCCCGGATCGGCCCGCCGCGGTGTGCCGTGAGCTGACGAAGACGTACGAAGAGGTGAAGCGGGGAAGCCTTTCGTCGCTGGCTTCCTGGGCCGCGGAAGGCGTTCGCGGCGAGATCACGGTGGTGCTTTCCGGGGCGGAGCCGCGGGAGGTGTCGGTGACGGACCTGGTGGAAGAGGTCCAGTCCCGGGTCTCGGCGGGCGAGAGGTTGAAGACCGCGGCGGCGGAGGTCGCCGAGGCGACGGGGGTGTCCAAAAAGGAGCTTTACGACGCGGTGCTCGCGGCGCGGAAGTCCTGAGCCCTCAGGTCAGCAAGGCCGTCACCGCGGCATGTGCCTTCTCCGCATCGGGCGCATCGCCGGTGATCACGTCCGTGTACACGAACGACTCGCCGATCCGCACCAGCAGGTAAGCCAGATCCGGCACCGGCAACGGCGGCTCCAACCGCCCCGCGGAGACCTCCGCAGAAATCAGCGACTCCAACTCCGCGGTCGTCCGCTGTTGGCAAACGCTTGCGCGAGTCGTCAGCAGACGCAACGCGCGCTCCGGCTCCCGGCGCAAGAAATCCCGGAACGGCGGTGAGTCGTTCGCGAACCGGACGTACCCGCTCACGAAGTCCGCGATCCCCGCCGCGCCCCGGCCCTCGCACGAAGGCCAGAGCCGGGCGATCGAAGCCGACGACAGCGACCACAGGATCTCGCCCAGCAGAAGGTCCCGGGACCCCACCCGGCGGTGCAGCGTCGCCCGGCTGATCGACAGCGCCTCCGCCAGCTCGCCCATGTCGACACGCCGACCGGCCAGGAACCAGTCGCGGGCGAGGTCGAACGCAGCCGAGTGAGACATATGTCAGAATGTCTCACATCGAGCGGCCAACGGCGAGAGGGAACACGACATGCGCGCAGTGCAGGTGACCGAGTTCGGCGGACCCGAGGTGCTCACCCCGGTCGAGCTGCCCGATCCCGTGGCCGGCCCGGGAGAGGTCCTCATCGACGTCGAGCGCATCGGGGTCAACTACGCCGACACCCACCAGGCGGAGAACTCCTACCTCGCGCCGTCGAAGCTGCCGCTCGTTCCCGGTGGTGAGGTGGTCGGGCGCACCGGCGAAGGCAAGCGCGTCGTCGCCCTGCTGAACGGCGGTGGCGGCTACGCCGAGAAGGCCGTCGCGCCCGAGGCGACCACCTTCCCCGTGCCCGAGGGCATCGACGACCTGACCGCGCTGTCCATGCTGGTCCAGGGCGCCACCGCGTGGGTCTTGCTCAAGAAGAACGCCCACCTCGAAAAGGGCGAATCGGTCGTCGTGCACGCGGCCGCCGGCGGGGTCGGGACCATCGCCGTGCAGCTCGCCAAGGCCTGGGGCGCCGGCCGCGTCATCGCCACCGCCAGCAGCGACGAGAAGCGCGCCCTCGCGCTCGAACTGGGCGCCGACGTCGCCGTCGACTCGCGCGCGGAAGACATGACCGAGGTGCTGCTCGACGCCAACGGCCGCCGTGTCGACGTCGTGCTCGACATGGTCGGCGGGAAGACCACCGACCAGAGCATCGCCGCGCTCGCGCCGTTCGGGCGGCTCGCCTTCTACGGCATGGCCGGGCGCGAAAGCCCGAAGCCGGTCGACCTGCGCAACGTCCTCGGTCACAGCACGACGATCAGCGGCATGTGGCTGCCGCACGTCTTCCGGCTCCCGGGCAACGTCTTCGGGACGGCCCTCACCGAACTGTTCGACCTGGTCCTGGCGGGCAAGCTCAAGGCGATCCCGGGCGGCGAGTTCGCGCTGTCGGACGCGCGTGGCGCGCACGAGGCCCTGCGCTCGCGCAAGACCGTCGGCAAGCTACTGCTCGACCCCGGCAAGTAGGCGTTCCAGGGGTGCCGCCTTGTGGAGGCACTCCTGCCACTCCGCCTCCGGGTCCGAATCCGCCGTGATGCCACCGCCCACGCCCAGCGCGATCCGGCCGGCGGCGATCTCGAACGTCCGGATCGCGACGTTCAGCTCCAGCCCCGCCGCCGGCGACACCAGCCCGATCGCGCCCGTGTAGACCCCGCGTCCGCAGGGTTCCAGCGACGCGATCAGGTCCAGCGCGCGGATCTTCGGCGCGCCCGTCACCGAACCCGGCGGGAAGGTCGCGTCCAGCAACTCGGAATCCGAAACCGAGGGGCGCAGCACCCCCGTCACCGTCGATTCCAGGTGCCAGACCCCGGGCGCCGGGCGGACCCGCAACAGCGACGGCACCGTCACCGACCCCACCTCGCACACGCGGCCCAGGTCGTTGCGCACCAGATCCGTGATCATCACGTTCTCCGCGACGTCCTTTGTGGACTGACGCAGCAGCAGTGCGTTCCCGTCGTCGGCAGGCCCGCGGCGGGGGAGCGTCCCCTTGATCGGCGTCGACCGCACCGCACGGCCGTGGCGCGCGAGGAACAGCTCCGGTGAGAACGAGACCACCGACCCCCACGAGCCGGACAGGAACGCCGCTCGGCGGGGAGCCATCGAAGACACGCCGGCGCTGAAGAGAGCCGCAGGAGAGCCCGAAAAAGCACCCGTGAACCGGCTGCAGATGTTCGCCTGGAACAGCTCGCCGGCCTCGATCGCGTGCACGCACGCCTTCACCGCGTCCCGGTGCTCCGACGGGAGCGGACGCCGCAGCGGCCCGGCCGTCCACGACGAAGCGGGAACAGAGGAAGCCAGCAGCGACTCCATTGTGGACACCGAGGGTCCGCCGTCGTCCAGGGACTCCAGGTAGCAGGTGCCCGACGACGACCACCGCAGCACGTGGTCCGCCCAGCCCCACGCGGACGCCGGCAGCGCCCCGGCCCGTCCGGACGGGTCCGCCGAGTCGTACGACAGGTACCCGAACCAGCCGCCGCCGACGACCCCGGGCGGCGCGTCGACCCGCGCCGGAAAGGCAGGAGCACGGGGAGAGACCGAAAGTGACGGCGCGATCACCGCGCGCGAAGAAAACCAGTCGCCCGACAGCATCGCGGGCGGCGCCAGCCCGCGAGACGCGTTGTGGTGAGCGAGTACCGAGAAAGCGCGCGACGGCGTGACCTTCGTCCGAAGTGCCCTGCTCGTCACGCGCATGGCGACATAGCACCACAGGTCAGAGCAGAAGGTCACCCAATGTGAACGGGTACACGACAGCGTTCTGCTCCACCGGCCCCTCGATGCCCGGCACGTCCGGCGCGCACGCGTGCTGGTGCACGCCGAGCCGCGAGTGGAACCAGCCGGCCCGGCCCGGGATGCCGTTGTGCCGGATCAGCCACAGCACCACTTCGGAGTCGGCCCAGCGGTCCGGGTGCAGGCGGTGCTGCCAGCAGTCGTAGTCGGCGTAGACCAGCACCCGCTCGATGCGCGCCGCGTGCCGGACGTGCTTGATCCACGCCTTGATGAACCGGTCGTCGACGCTCGGCGCCGCGACCTCCAGCGCCGGCGCCAGCGAGCCGGGCGCGAACGCGCCGAGCCTGCTGGCCGTCCGCACGAAGTGCTCGGCCTGGTCGTGCACCGCGCCGGGCCGCGCGTAGTGCCGGCCGCCGACGTGCAGCCCGGCCTCCTGCGCCCCGGTCAGGTTCCGTTCCGACGCGGAGCTGCTCCAGTTGACGTTCTCGCTGATCGTCACCGACACGAACCGGGTCTGCGCGCCGCGCACGGCCTGCCAGTCGGCCACGCGCTCGCGGTGGGACAGCGAGATGCCGAGTTCCGCTTCCGGCTCCGTCACAGTCCGCCCCCGGCGCGTAGATGAGAGCACACCATACGTCGCCGGGAGCGGACCCGCAGTGACACACGCCCGGGTTGATCAGGCCTTTTGATCAGGCGCTGTCCTTTTGGAAGGTCCGCGTGCCCCACCAGACGGACACCGCCGCCATCACCAGCACCACGACGCTGCCGGTGAACAACGCGTCCATCGAGAAGTCGCCGCCGAAGCCGCTGCGCTCGACGTCGACCACGTGGCGGAACGGGTTGATCTGCGACACCGTGTACAGCCACGCCGGCGCGTGCCCCGCCGTGATCGGGATGAGGATCCCGGACAGCAGCAGCAACGGCATCAGCACGGCGTTGAGGAACGCCGGGAACGTCTCCTCGCTCTTCAGCGTCAGCGCGAGCGCGTACGACGACGCCGAGAGCGTCACCGCCAGCAGGAACACGATCAGCAGGCTGAACAGCACCCCGGCGAACGGGGCGTCCAGGTCGAACACGAGGTACGCCAGCACGATGATCACCGCCGCCTGCACCACCGCCTGCAGCGAGTTGGCCAGCACCTTCCCGAGCAGCAGCGCCACCCGGCTCACGGGCGTGACGCGGAACCGCTCGACCACGCCCGCGCGGTAGTCGGCGAGCAGGCCGAACCCG
Organism: Amycolatopsis sp. NPDC051371; assembly: GCF_040682155.1. NCBI lineage: Bacteria > Bacillati > Actinomycetota > Actinomycetes > Pseudonocardiales > Pseudonocardiaceae > Amycolatopsis > Amycolatopsis sp. NPDC051371. The sequence goes on along the minus strand of NZ_JBFBAG010000042.1, from coordinate 87,337 downwards.
ACGAACGAGCTGCCGAACAGCGCCAGCTGCGCGATGAGCGCCGGGGTGAGGAGCATCCAGCCGTCCACATCGGACAGCCCGCCCCGCTTCAGCATGTCCACGAGCAGCGGGCCGAAGAAGAAGAGGTACATCAGCGGCTGGGCGAGCCCGATCATCAGCCACGTCGGGTTGCGCAGCGCCGCCTTCATGTCTCGGCGGAAGATCAGCCAGGTGTCACGCAGCACGGGTGCCCTCCTCGGCTTCGCGCAGCGAGCGCCCGGTCAACGTCAGGAAGACGTCGTCGAGCGTCGGCCGGTGGACCTGCACCGAGCGCATCGGGATGTCCTTCGCGTCGAGCGCGCGCAGCAGCTCCGGCAGCGCGACGTCGCCGCGCGGCACCCGGAAGCGGACCTCGCCGTCCGCGACGGACAGCTCGTGCGCGCCCGCCAGGCGTCCGGCGATCTCGGCGGCGTCCGTGCCCTGCGCCGGATCGACACCCACCTCGACGCGATCGCCGTCGACCTGCGCCTTCAGCGCGTCCGGGGTGCCCTCGGCGACGATCCGGCCGTCGTCGATGACGATCAGCCGGTCGGCCAGCGAGTCCGCTTCGTCGAGGTAGTGGGTGGTCAGGAAGATCGTGACGCCCTGCTCGGTGCGCAGCCGGCGGATGTGTTCCCACAGGTTGGCGCGGCTCTGCGGGTCGAGCCCGGTCGACGGCTCGTCGAGGAACACCAGCCCCGGCGAGTGGATCAGCCCGAGCGCGATGTCGAGCCGCCGCCGCTGGCCGCCCGACAGGGTCCTGGTCGGCCGCCGGTCCAGCCCGGTGAGGTCGAGCCGCTCGGTCAGTTCGGCGCCGCGCGCGATCGCGTCGGCCTTGCTCAGCCGGTAGAGCCGCCCCTGCAGCTCGAGCTCGTCGGCGACCGTGGCCTCCGGCGAGCTGCCGCCGCCCTGGGCGACGTAGCCGATCCTTTCGCGCACCCCCAGCGGATCGGTCAACAGGTCGCGGCCGCCGATCGTCGCGGTGCCCGCGGTCGGCTTCAGCAGTGTGGTCAGCATGCGCAGCGTGGTCGTCTTCCCGGCGCCGTTGGGCCCGAGGAACCCGACGAGCTCGCCCGCTTCGACGTCGAGGTCGACGCCCTTCACCGCGTGTACTTCGCCCCCAGTGCGGCCCTTGCGGCGGAACCGCCGCTCGAGACCGCGTGCCGTGATCATGGATTCGCCTCTCGTGGTCAAATTTGACTAGCTGAGGCGCACACTGTGCCGCAGGAGGGGTTCGCTAGTCAAACTTGATTACCGAGCCGGCGGCTCGCCGAAGGCTCCGCCCGCTTCGTCGGCCATCACGTACTCGCCCGCTTCGAGCCGGGCGACCAGGCCTTCGAGCCAGGTCAAGCTGGCGTCGGTGATCCCGCCCCACAGCCGGTACAGCTCGCCGACGTGCTCGGGGGTGCCCAGCTCCATGCTCGCCTTCAGCTCTTCGAGCATCAGCTTCGCGCGCCGCTGCTCGGCCTCCAGGTGCACCAGCCGGTGCCGCAGCAGGTTGATGACGCGGGCGCGGGGCAACGTCGTCATCAGCGAGATCGCGGCCGAGAGGTCCGGGTGGTTGAGCTCGGGGTCGGACAGCGCCTTCGCGAGCAGGACCTGGTACTCCTGCTCGCCGACGTCGGTGAGCCGGTAGGCGACGCGGTCCGGGCCGCCGTCGCCCGGCTCGGCGTCGACCTGCTCCAGCAGTTCCTCGGTCGTCATCTTCTTCAGCGCGTGGTAGATCGACCCGGGCTGGACGTTGGCCCACTTGTCCGCGGACCAGGTCAGCAGCTCCCGCCGCACCTGGTAGCCGTGCGCGCGGCCGTACATGCGCACCACCCCGAGCACGAGCAACCGTGTCGCCGACAACCGGGCCTCCCTCTCGACAAAGCGTGTGACGCCCTCCGTAGGCTAATAAGGTATGAGCACCCCTGTGTTGACCGCGGTGGCCTGGCCCTACGCCAACGGCCCCCGCCACATCGGCCACGTGTCCGGATTCGGCGTCCCGTCCGACGTCTTCTCCCGCTACCAGCGAATGGCCGGCAACCGGGTGCTCATGGTCTCCGGCACCGACGAACACGGCACCCCGATCACCGTCCAGGCCGACAAGGAGAACTCGACCCCGCAGCTGACGGCGGACAAGTACACCCGCCAGATCGGCAACGACCTGCAGGGCCTCGGCCTCTCCTACGACCTGTTCACCCGGACCACGACCGGCAACCACGCCGAGGTGACGCAGCAGATCTTCCTGGCGCTGCACCGCAACGGCTACGTCGTGCCGAAGACCACGCGCGGGGCGATCAGTCCCTCCACCGGCCGCACGCTGCCCGACCGCTACGTCGAGGGCACCTGCCCGATCTGCGGCTACGACGGCGCGCGCGGCGACCAGTGCGACAACTGCGGCAACCAGCTCGACGCCGCGGAGCTGATCAACCCGAAGTCGCGGATCAACGGCGAGACGCCGAAGTTCGTCGAGACCGAGCACTACTTCCTCGACCTGCCGGCGTTCACCAAGACCCTCGGCGACTGGCTGGGCACCAAGAACGACTGGCGCCCGAACGTCCTCAACTTCACCAAGAACCTGATCGACGACATGCGGCCCCGGCCGATCACCCGCGACCTCGACTGGGGCGTCAAGATCCCCCTCGACGGCTGGCGCGACCAGCCGCTGAAGCGGTTCTACGTCTGGTTCGACGCGGTGATCGGCTACTTCTCGGCCAGCGTCGAGTGGGCGCGGCGCTCCGGCAACCCGGACGCGTGGCAGGAGTGGTGGAACAACGCCGACGCCCGGTCCTACTACTTCATGGGCAAGGACAACATCACCTTCCACGCCCAGATCTGGCCGGCCCTGCTCTTCGGCCACAACGGCGAGGGCGACAAGGGCGGCGAGCCGGGCAAGTACGGCAAGCTCCACCTCCCGGACGAGATCGTCTCCAGCGAGTTCCTCACCATGAGCGGCTCGAAGTTCTCGACCTCGCGCGGGCGCGTCATCTACGTCGAGGACTTCCTGCGCGACTTCGGCCCGGACACGCTGCGGTACTTCATCTCGGTCGCCGGCCCGGAGACCCAGGACACCGACTTCACCTGGGACGAGTTCGTCCGCCGGACCAACTTCGAGCTGGCCAACGAGTGGGGCAACCTGGTCAACCGGTCCATCTCGATGGCGCACAAGAACGTCGGCGCCATCCCGCGCCCGGAGGCCCCGACGGCGGCCGACGAGGACCTGAAGGCCCTGTCCCGCAAGGCTTTCGACACCGCGGGCGCGCACCTGGCCCGGTCCCGGTTCAAGCTGGCGGCGGCCGAGGCGATGAAGGTCGTCACCGCGGCGAACAAGTACATCTCCGACCAGGAGCCGTGGAAGCTCAAGGACGACCCCACCCGGCGCGACACGGTGCTCCACACCGCGCTGCAGGTCGTCTCCGACGCCAACACGCTGCTGACGCCGTTCCTGCCGCACTCGGCGCAGAAGGTGCACGAGGCCCTCGGCGGCACCGGCGTCTGGGCCGCCCAGCCGGAGCTCAAGGAGGTCGACGACCTCGACATCGCCGGCCGGGTCAACCCGATCCTCACCGGCGACTACGCGGGCGAGCAGGCGAAGTGGGAGTCGAAGCCGATCGAGGTCGGCAAGCCGCTCGCCAAGCCGTCCCCGCTGTTCACGAAGCTCGACCCGGCGCTCGGCGAGACCGGCCCGGAGTGGGCGCCGATCACCAAGGAGTAAGAGGTATGCATGGGTGACGAGAAGCGCGAGCTGCCGCCGGTCCCGGACCGGCTCCCGGTGTCGGTGGTGGACGCGCACACCCATCTCGACGCGTGCGGCGCGGTCACCGCGGCCGATGTCACGGCCATGGTCGACCGCGCCGAGCGCGCCGGCGTCGCCCGCGTCGTCACGGTCGCCGACGACCTCGCCTCCGCCCGCTGGGCCGCCGAGGCGGCGACCTGGGACCCCCGGGTGTTCGCCGCCGTCGCGATCCACCCGACGCGCACCAAGGAGTTCGGCGAGGCCGAGAAGTCCGAAGTGGAGCGCCTGGCCGCGCAGGACCGCGTCGTCGCGGTCGGCGAGACCGGCCTCGACTACTACTGGGACTACTCGCCGCACGACGCCCAGCAGGAGGCGTTCCGCTGGCACATCGACCTCGCGAAGCGGCTCGACAAGCCCCTGATGATCCACGACCGCGAGGCCCACGACGACGTGCTGCGCATCCTGGCCGAAGAGAATGCGCCGAATGCCGTAATCTTCCATTGTTTTTCCGGCGACGCCGAAATGGCGCGCAAGTGCGTCGACGCGGGATACGTCCTTTCCTTCGCCGGCACGGTGACGTTCAAGAACGCGAAGGGGCTCCACGAGGCGGCCCGGCTCTGCCCGGCCGATCAGTACCTCGTCGAAACCGACGCACCGTTTCTGACCCCCCACCCGTTCCGTGGGCGGCCGAACGAGCCGTTCGGCGCGGCCTACACCGTCCGTCACCTCGCGGCGCTCAGGGGCGAAGCTGTCCACGAAGTCGCCGAATCGGTCCGGACCACTGCCGAGCGCGTGTACCGACTCCCCAGTGTCACAACGGGTTGAACGCATTGCGACATCAGGGTTCCTTGATCGTCCACCTGATGGAGTGACGGGGATCACGACACTCCGGGGGGTGTTTGCGCAACCCGGCGGGACCCGTTACTGTCCCGTGATCGTGCCGGTCGGTACTGCAGACTGCAGTTGCCGACTGTTACGCCCACAGTCACGTCAGTGCACGTCGGGGAAGCGGAACCGGGTAGGTACGACCGGGACCGTGACGATGGCGCCGGCTGCGGGCCCAGACGTAAAGATGCCGCCCCGAACGGCGTCTTGGGAAAGGGAACGACCCGGTGACAGGTAGCAGACAGGCTGGAGCGCGCTCCGCGGCCGTCCTCGATCGTCGTTACGAGGACACCGCCTACGGCCAGCTCGACTTCTCCGACGACCCGAACATCACGCAGCAGGACATCCTCGCCGCGCTCGGCCCCGACGCCGACGCGATGATGGCCGAGATCGACGTCGACGTCGACGAACTGATCCGGCTCATCAACGCCGAGACGACGTACCTGCCGCCGATCGTCATCCCGGACGAGATCGAGGCGGACCGCACCGCGTCCCCGCAGGCCAAGAGGGCCGCGCTGGACGAGAGCATGCGCCAGACCTCGAAGGTCTGGAAGCGCCGCTTCCTCAAGGGTGCCGTCCTCAGCGTCATGATCAGCGTCGCCGGCGGCGGCGCGGCCGCGCTGGCGATGAACAAGAGCATCACGGTCGACGTCGACGGCCAGCAGACCACCGTGCACTCGTTCGGCGACACCGTCGGCGAGGTGCTGGAGGACGCGGGCCTGTCCGTCGGCGCGCACGACTCGCTCTCCCCGTCCCCGCAGGCGGAGGTCGGCGACGGCGGTGTCATCAAGCTCGAGCGCGGCCGTCAGCTGAAGATGATCGTCGACGGCTCGGAGCACACCTCCTGGGTCCGCGCGACGCACCTCGGCGACGCGCTGGGCCAGCTCGGCATGGCGGGCGTGGACAAGCCCGGCACGTGGATGTCGATGCCGAAGGACGGCGAGCTGCCCCTCCAAGGCGCCACCGTCGAGATCAAGACCCTCAAGAACATCACGCTCTACGACGGCGCCAACGAGCCGAAGAAGATCACCACGACCGCGGTCACGACGAAGGAGTTCCTGGGCGAGTACAAGCTCACCCTGGGGCCGGAGGACCAGGCCGAGGGCGGCCTGGACGTCAAGCTGACCGACGGCGCCGAGGTGCACATCAGCCGCACCGGCGTCTCGACGGTCGTCCAGAAGGAGAGCATCGACCCGCCCGAGCAGCGCGTCGACGACCCGGACCTCGCCAAGGGCAAGACCTCGGTCGAGGACCCGGGCACTCCCGGCGAGAAGATGGTGACCTACAAGGTCACGCAGAAGAACGGCAAAGAGGTCTCCCGCGAGAGCATCTCCGAGCAGGTCATCACCCAGCCGAAGCCGAAGATCGTCCACGTCGGCACCAAGCAGGCCCCGACGCCGGCCATCGGCGACGGCTCCGCCTGGGACCGCATCGCGCAGTGCGAGTCGGGCGGCAACTGGGCCATCAACACCGGCAACGGCTACTACGGCGGCCTCCAGTTCGACAAGCGCACGTGGGACGCCTACGGCGGCGACGAGTACGCGGCGCTCCCGAACCAGGCTTCGCGCGAGCAGCAGATCGCGATCGCGGAGAAGGTCAAGGCCGGCCGTGGCGGCAGCTACAGCGCCTGGCCGGTCTGCGGCAAGAAGGCCTGACCCGCTTTTCGAACGGCCCTCACCTCGCCGAGGTGGGGGCCGTTTCGCGTGTGCGTGCTGCCCCATCGGTAAGCTCCACCGGTGGTTGAACTGTTGGGACCTGCCGAGATCCGCGGGCTGGCGGCCGAGCTGGACGTGCGGCCGACCAAGAAGCTCGGGCAGAACTTCGTGCACGATCCCAACACCGTCCGGCGGATCGTCGAGCTGGCGAACGTCGGTCCGGACGACGTCGTCCTCGAGGTCGGGCCCGGGCTCGGGTCGCTCACCCTCGGCCTGCTCGCCACCGGCGCGCGGGTCGTCGCCGTCGAGATCGATCCCAAGCTCGCCGAGCGGCTGCCCAAGACCGTCGCCGAACGGGCCCCCGAAGCCGCGGAACGGCTGACCGTCGTCGGGGCCGACGCGCTGCGCGTCACCCGCGGCGAACTGGGCGAGCCGACCGCGCTCGTCGCCAACCTGCCCTACAACATCGCCGTCCCGGTCGTGCTGCACCTGCTCGCCGAGGTTCCGTCTCTCAAGGCCGGCCTCGTCATGGTCCAGACGGAGGTCGCCGACCGGATGGCGGCCGGTCCCGGCAGCCGGATCTACGGCGTGCCCAGCGTCAAGCTCGCCTGGTACGGCCCGGCGCGCAAGGTCGCCGCCGTGCCGCGCTCGGTGTTCTGGCCGGTGCCGAACGTCGACTCCGCGCTCGTCGCCTTCGAACGCGGTGACGTTCCGGCGTCGGACGACCGCGATCGGCTCTTCGGCCTCGTCGACGCGGCTTTCTCACAGCGCAGGAAGACGCTCCGCGCCGCGCTCGCCGGCTGGGCGGGGTCGGCCGAGCGGGCCGGAGAGCTGCTCACGGCCGCCGGGATCGACCCGAAGACCCGGGGCGAGCAGCTCGGCGTGCACGACTTCGCGAGGCTGGCTGCCGCGCGTTAGCACGTCCACTGTGGAAGTCAACGCGGTCCGGCGAAAATACGCCTCTTGACGTGCCATCTCGCGATTCGGACACCTCCACTCGTGTGATCTGGGCCAACAGGCTTGCTTTCGCTCCTCGGGATCGGCTTTACTCGGAAGTGTCCATCCCGAGCGACTGAGAGACCTGGCTCGCCGAAGTCGCAGCAACCACCCTCCACAGGGCAGGTGCTACCGCCAGGACCGATGGAGGCCGTTTCCGATGAAGAGGGTCGCTCGCCCCCTGCTCCTGACCAAGCGTCGCGTAGTCGACGAAGGCCGCCGCTCCGTGACCGCATGTCGGCGCTCCAACTGAGCTTGTCCGAGCCGGTCCACCTCTTCTTCACGCACCGTCCATAAAGGACGGACTTCGCTTGCGGCCGGGTGCCGCGTCCTCCGCGCACCCCGTTTTCTGGAGCCTTCGTGATCACCGTCGAAAATCTGTCCAAAACCTTTGCCACCAACGGAAACTCGGTCGTCGCCCTGCGGGACGTGAGCGTCGAGGTCCAGGCCGGCTCGCTGTTCGGCGTGGTCGGCCCGGCCGGGTCCGGCAAGTCCGTCCTCGCCCGCTGCATCGCGCTGCAGGAGCGGCCCGACCGCGGCGTCGTCCGCCTCGACGGCCTCAACACCGGCACCCTCGACGGCCGTCGCCTGCGGGAGATCCGCCGCCAGCTCGGCGTCGTCTCGACGAAGCCGGAGCTGATCGCCGAGCGCACGATCGCCGGCAACATCGCCTCCCCGCTCGAGCAGCTCGGCATCGACGGCCCGCAGCGCCGCAGCCGGGTCGGCTCGCTGCTCGACCTCGTCGGCCTGACCCAGCGCGCGACTCAGCGTCCCGGCGAGCTGACCGAGGGTCAGCTCCGCCGCGTCGCGGTCGCGAAGGCGCTGGCCGCCGCCCCGGCGGTGCTGCTCGCCGACGACCCGACCGCCGGCATCGACCCGGAGGAGGCCGGCGCGGTGCTCACCGTGCTCGACCGCGCCCGCGCCGAGCTGGGCACCACCATCGTGGTCACGACCCCGGACGCCGGCGTGGTCCGCCGGGTCTGCGACGACGTCGCGGTGCTCGAAGACGGCACGGTCGTCGAGCGCGGCACCGTCCTCGACCTGGTCTCGAACCCCACGAGCCGCACCGCGCAGGCGCTGCTGCCGGCGATCGAGACGACCCGCGCGCAGGTGGCGCGCTACGACCGCTCGGCAGACGTCGTGCTGGTCGGCTTCGCGTCGGTCGGCGCGCTGCTGCCCGAGGCGGCGGGCCGCTTCGACGTCGAGTTCGCCACGATCGGCGGCGGCCTGACCCGGATCGGCGACACCCCGGTCGGCCGGTTCCGCCTCGGTGTCCGCGGCGAGCGGGCCGACGCGGCGCTGGCGTGGGTCGCCGAGCGCGGCGGTCACGTGACGCACACCGCGCGCGGCCCGCAGGGTGTCGCGGCAGCCTGAGTTCGCTCCCGTAAAACGCCCCGATGCGCACTTCGCATCGGGGCGTTTTCGCGGGCACGTAGGCTGGTCGGGTGCTCGCCGTAGTTCCGCCCCCAGTCACCGTCCGGGTCCCGGCCAAGATCAACCTGCACTTGGCGGTCGACGACCTGCGCGAAGACGGTTACCACGAGCTGGTGACCGTGTTCCAGGCCCTGTCGCTGACCGACGAGGTGACCGTCGCGGTCACCGAAGAGCCGGGCCTGGAGATCTACGGCGAGGGCGAGGGCTCGGTGCCCGCGGACGGCACCAACCTGGCCTGGCGCGCGGTCGAAGCGCTGTCCGCGCACGTCGGCCGCACCGAAGAGCCGAACGTCCGGGTGGTGCTGCGCAAGGGCATCCCGGCCGCGGGCGGCATGGCGGGCGGCAGCGCCGACGCGGCGGCGACGCTGGTCGGGCTGGCGAGCCTGTGGAACCTCGACGTCACGCGCGACGAGCTGGCCGAAATCGCCGCCGGGCTGGGCAGCGACGTCCCGTTCGCGCTCTACGGCGGCACCGCGCTGGGCACCGGGCGGGGCGAGCAACTCGTCCCGGTGCTGTCGCGGCACACCTTCCACTGGGTGCTGGCCTTCGACTCCGAAGGGCTGTCGACGCCGAAGGTGTTCAAGGAGCTGGATCGCCTGCGCGCCGACGGCAACCCGCCGCGGATCGGCTCGCACACCCCGGTCGTCGAGGCACTGGCCTCCGGCGACCCGCGTCAGCTGGCGCTGCTGCTGGGCAACGACCTCCAGGCGGCGGCGGTTTCGCTGCGGCCCGGGCTACGCCGGACGCTGCGGGCCGGCGTCAACGCGGGCGCGCTCGCCGGCACGGTCTCCGGCTCCGGCCCGACGTGCGCGTTCCTCTGCGAGGGTGCGCAGTCGGCGGTCGAGGTCGCCGCGGAGCTGTCGGGCGCGGGGGTGTGCCGCACGGTCCGGGTGGCGCACGGCCCGGTCCCCGGCGCCCGCGTGGTCGGCGGGGACGACGCACCGCGCCCGGCGTCGCCGCGGGTGCACGCCTGACCCTCCACTGTGGATGGTCGGATTACCTCTGTTTCTCGGAAAGGATCGGCTGAGCGCATGGCCAACCTGGTCAACCTGGAAGCGGTGAGCAAGTCCTACGGGATCAAGCCGCTGCTGGACGGCGTCTCGCTGGGCGTCGCGGCCGGGCAGCGCATCGGCGTCGTCGGCCTCAACGGGGGTGGCAAGACCACCCTCCTGGAAGTCCTTTCCGGACTCGCCGAGCCGGATTCCGGGCGGGTCAGCCATGTCGGTGGCCTGCGGATGGCCGTGGTCACCCAGCGGACCGAGCTGCCGGACGGCAGCAGCGTCGGCGAGGTCGTGCTCGAACGTTACGGCGCCGAGCACGAATGGGCCGCCGACGCGCGCGTTCGGTCCATTGTGGACGGACTGGGTATCACCGCGATCGGGCTCGACACGCCCACCGCGAACCTCTCCGGCGGAGAGCGGCGGCGGGTTTCGCTGGCCGCCGCACTTACCGGTGAGCTCGACCTCGTCGTGCTCGACGAGCCGACCAACCACCTGGACGTCGAAGGTGTCCAGTGGCTCGCCGACCACCTGCTGACCCGGCGGATCGCGGTCGTGGTCGTCACGCACGACCGGTGGTTCCTCGACACCGTCGCGAGCCTGACGTGGGAGGTCGCGAACGGCCGCGTCGAGATGTACGAAGGTGGTTACGCCGACTGGATCTTCGCGCGCGCCGAGCGGGCGCGGCTGGCCGCGACGGCCGAGGAGAAGCGGCAGAACCTGGCCCGCAAGGAGCTGGCGTGGCTGCGCCGCGGCCCGCAGGCGCGTTCGTCGAAGCCGCGCTACCGCATCGACGCCGCCGAGGCGCTGATCGCGGACGTGCCGCCGCCGCGCGACACCGTCGAGCTGATGGCGTTCGCGAAGCGGCGGCTGGGCAAGACCGTGCTGGAGCTGGAAGACACGACGTACACGGTCGGCGACCGGACGTTGCTCGACCACGTCACCTGGCGGGTCGGGCCGGGCGACCGGATCGGCCTGGTCGGGGTCAACGGCTCCGGCAAGACATCCCTGCTGAAGCTGCTCGGCGGTGACGTCGAAGGCTCGACCGGGCGCCGGATCGAGGGCAAGACGGTCGCGCTCGCGCACCTGCGCCAGGAGCTCGACGACCTGCCCGCCGGCCTGCGTGTGCTGCAGGCGATCGAGCAGGTGGCCGGGCGCGTGGTGTTCGGCAAGCAGGAGATGACGGCGTCGCAGCTGGGCGAGAAGCTCGGGTTCCCGCAGGCCCGCCAGTGGACCCCGGTCGGGGATCTTTCCGGCGGCGAGCGGCGCCGGCTGCAACTGTGCCGGCTGCTGATGGCCGAGCCGAACGTGTTGCTGCTCGACGAGCCGACGAACGACCTGGACATCGACACGCTGCAGCAGCTGGAGGACCTCCTCGACGGCTGGCCGGGCACGATGGTCGTCGTCTCGCACGACCGCTACCTGGTGGAACGCGTCTGCGACACGATCGTCGCCCTCTTCGGCGACGGCCGGATCACGCACCTGCCGGGCGGCATCGAGGAGTACCTGAACCGGCGCGCCGCCGACAAGGAGCCCGCGGGCGCGGCGGCGCCGACGGCGGCGAAGGCCGAGGCCAAGAAGTCGGCGGCGGACTTGCGGGCGGCGCAGAAGGACCTCGGGCGGCTGGAGCGCAAGCTGGACCAGTTGCACAGCAAGGAGGAGAAGCTCCACGCGGCCCTGCTGGAGGCGGCGACCGATCCGGCGAAGCTGATGGAGCTGAACGCGCAGCTGAAGGGCGTCAAGGGCGAGATCGAGGACGTCGAAGCCCGCTGGCTGGAGACGTCCGAGCTGCTCGAATGAGCTGTTTCCGCCTTGGTCGGCGGATGTTGACACCCAGACAGTAATCTGACGCGCATGAGCAGGTTCGTGGACACGCTCGTCGCTACCGCGGCGGGGCGAGGTCAGCAGCGTGGCATGGTCACCGGGGAGCCCAAGGAGCCGGTCCGGCGGACCTGGGCCGAGGTGCACGAAGAAGCCCGGCGGATCGCCGGTAGTCTTGTCGCGGGTGGATTCCGGCGGGGCACGGCGGTCGGCGTGCTGGCCGCCGCGCCGGTGCTGATCGCGCCGACCGTGCAGGCCGTCTGGCTGGCCGGGGGCAGCGTCACCATGCTGCACCAGCCCACCCCGCGCACCGACCTCGCCGAGTGGGCCGAGGACACCGTGCGCGTGCTCGGGATGATCGGCTCGGACCTCGTGCTGCTGGGCGAGCCCTTCGACCAGCTCGCGCCGGTCCTGGAGCAGAAGGGGATCGGCTTCAAGCTGATCAGCGACCTGGCCGGCGGCGAGCCCCTGGCCGACGTCGTCACCACCGACGAGGGCGAAACCGCGCTCCTGCAGCTGACGAGCGGCTCGACCGCCGACCCGAAGGCCGTGCGGATCACCTACGGGAACCTGTACTCCAACGTCAAGGCCATGGTCGACCGCGCGGAGTTCGACTTCGACACCGACGTGATGGTGTCCTGGCTGCCGACGTTCCACGACATGGGGATGGTCGGCTTCCTGACCGTGCCGATGACCTTCGGCGTCGAGCTCGTCAAGATCACGCCGGTCGAGTTCCTCTCGGGGCCGTTGATCTGGCCGGAGCTGATCACCAAGTACCACGGCACGACGACGGCGGCGCCCAACTTCGCGTACGCGATCGTCGGACGCCGGATGGCGCGCGTCGACGAGGACGACGCTTACGACCTCTCGAAGCTGCGGATCGCCCTGAACGGCGCCGAGCCCATCGACGAGACCGCCGTCCAGACCTTCGTGGACGCCGGCGCCCGGTTCAAGATGCCGGCGGAATGCGTTTTCCCGGCCTACGGCATGGCCGAGGCGACGCTCGCGGTGTCCTTCGCGCCGCTGTTCACCGGGCTCACGCTCGACGTCGTCGAGGCCGACGCGCTCGAGGCGGACAACCGCGCGGTGCCGGTGCCCGAGGGCGACCCGCGGCGCGGCACCGACAGCGTCCGGTCGTTCGCGCTGCTCGGCCCGCCGCTGGACGGGCTGGAAGCCGAGATCGTCAACGACGCGGGTGCGCGCGTCGGCGAGCGGGAGGTCGGCGAGATCCGGCTGCGCGGCGAGGCCGTGACGCCCGGCTACCTGACCATGGAGGGCCCGGTCGCCACCCAGGACGACGAAGGGTGGCTCAACACCGGCGACCTCGGGTACCTGGTGGACGGCCAGATCGTCATCTGCGGCCGCCGCAAGGACGTCATCATCATGGGCGGCCGCAACCTGTACCCGACGGACATCGAGCGCGCGGCGACGTCGGTCGAGGGCGTGCGGGCCGGCAACGCGGTGGCGGTGCGGCTGGACGCGGGCAGCCGTCGCGAGCGGTTCGCGGTGGTCGTCGAGTCGAAGCTGGCGGGCGACGCCGAGGCCGAGAAGACTTTGATGAAGCAGGTCTCGGCGCGGGTCCGCGACGCGGTCGACATGCGGCCGTACGCGGTGGTGGTGCTGCCGGCAGGGAGCCTGCCGAAGACCCCGTCGGGCAAGGTCAAGCGCGCGGCCACGGCCCAGCAGTTCGCGGACCGGATCAAGAAGAACGCCGACTCCTGACCGGAGCTTTCCCGTGAAAGCTCCCACCTGGGAGCGGAGCTTTCACGGGAAAGTGACGTCTTAGCGCTGCTGGAGCCGCTCCGCGCGGATCGTCGGCGGGGCCGCGCGTTCGGTCGTGGCTTCCGAGGCCGTGCGGGCGCCCGGGAGGTCCGGGGCGTGACCGGTGCGGGTGGCGAGCTGGTCCTCCACCGCGTCGAGGAAGTCGTCGACCTCGCGCTCGTCGTAGCCGCGCTTGCCGATCAGCGGCTTCGCGAAGATGACGTGGTGCACTTCGGCGGCGGTCAGGTCGTCCTCCTCGGCGAACGTCTTGGCGATGCGCCGGACGAACTCGTCGACCTCGTGCTTCGCGTAACCACGGCGGCCGATCGGGGCGTTACCGAAGGTGACCTCGGCGAGGTCTTCGGCGGTGAACGACATGCAATTCTCCGATTCCGGGGTTGGGCGGTGCGAACTGCCGTACACCGTCCTAGCCCGCGGACGGGCTCCCCCGGAAGGGGCGGACCTCGAAGCTCACCCCGATGGGCGGCCGCCGTCCGCCTGTGAGTGAGCCGGGACTACTCAGCGCAGTGTGTCCGGTCTCACACCGTCAGGGCCGGCCGAACCACTTCCGCGGGCCCTGCGGGCGCTGCTCCTCGACCGCCGGGCGCGGGTTCCGCAGCTCGATCAGCGCCGCCTCGGCCTCGTCCAGGAACAGGTCCACCTGAGCCTGGTCGTAGCTGCGCATGCCGACCGGCATGATCGTGAAGTCGACGTAGTGGATGTCGTCGGCGGTCAGGATGTTCCGGCCGTCCAGCGCGTCGGCGATCAGGTCGAGGAAGGCGTCGACCTCGTCCTCGTTGTAGCCGCGCCGGCCGAAGCGGGGTTTGCCGAACGCGATCGCCCGGACTTCGTCGGGGGTCATGAGCTCACCTTGCCACCGATGTCAGCCCGCATGGAAGGCGTTTTGCGCGGCCGCGAGACCCGTGCCGACCAGCGCTTCGGTCGCGTCCGCGCACCGGTCCACCTCGAACGGGAGCTCCTTGCGCTCCACCGTCGAGAAGTCCTTCAGCACGAAGTCCGCGGGGTCCTGGCGGCCGGGCGGGCGGCCGATGCCGAACCGGACCCGGTAGTAGTCGCGGGTGCCGATCGACTTCGTGATCGAGCGGAGCCCGTTGTGGCCGTTGTCGCCGCCGCCGAACTTGAGCTTCAGCGCGCCGAAGTCGACGTCCAGCTCGTCGTGCACCACGACCACGCCGGTCGGCGGCACCTTGTAGAACCGCGCCGCGCCGACCACCGGGCCGCCGGAGAGGTTCATGTAGGAGCGCGGCTTCACGAGCACGACACGACGGCCGGCCAGCCGGCCCTCGAGCACCTCGCCGCCGCTCTTGTGCGTCTTGAACTTGCCGCCGATCCGGGCGGCGAGCTCGTCCAGCACCATGAAACCGACATTGTGCCGGTTTCCGGCGTACTGGGGTCCGGGATTGCCAAGGCCGGCGAGCAGGATCAGCTCGCCGGCCCCGGGCAGGTCTTCGGTCACGCGGTGACTCTATTCGGCGGCGTCGGCCGACTCTTCGCCCGCTTCGGCGGCGTCGTCGTCGGCCTCTTCACGCTGCGGCTCGTTGACGGCGACGACCAGCGACTCGGGGTCGGTGACCAGGGTGGCGCCCTGCGGCAGCTCGACCTGGCCGGCCAGGACCTGGCTGCCGACCTCGAGGCCCTCGATCGAGACCTCGAACTGCTCCGGGATGTGCAGCGCCTCGACCTCGACGGTCAGGGTGTCGACGTCCTGGTTGACCAGGCCACCGGGGCCGGGGTTGCCCGTGACGACGACCGGGACGTCGACGACGATCTTCTCGCCGCGCTTCACGACCAGCAGGTCGACGTGCTCGATGTAGTTCTTCAGCGGGTGCACGACGATGGTCTTCGTCAGCGCGAGCTCGTCGGAGCCCTCGATGGCGAGGGTGATGACGGCGTTGGAGCCGTTCTCACGGACGACGCGGGCGAACTCGATGGCCGGCAGCGCGAAGTGCCGCGGGTCCGAGCCGTGGCCGTACAGCACGGCGGGGATCTTGCCGGCGCGACGCGTGCGGCGCGCGGCGCCCTTGCCGAACTCGTTGCGCGGCTCGACGGACAGACGTACCTCGGACACGGTGTGGCACTCCTTCAAATCACGAACATGGTGCGGGAGACAGCATGCTGCGGCGGGGGAATTCCGGTGATCTTCTGTTCGGTGGTTGTGTTCGGCGGCGAGTTTCCGGGCGTGCACGACAGCCGGGAGCTACTCCGAGCCGCCGCGTCGATCACGCCGGGCACCCTCTTAGGGCCCCGCCTCGCCGAGACAACCTCAAGAGTGTAAACCAACCTCATCACGGTGGGTTGCGGCGGGGGCCCGGGCCAGGCTAGAACCCTCCTGAACCCCGGTGCGTGACGACACAAATCCGGTGGCGGGACTTCACCGGCCGAGGTGTGCTCGGACGCAGGCGCGAAGCAGGGGGCGGAAGATGCGGGCTCGACGGGCCATGGTGGCGGCGGTGCTGCTGCTGGGCGGAGTGCTGGCCGGCTGCCAGGTGGCGGTCCCCGGCAGCGCCGGGGTGTCCGCCGCCGGTCAGCAGACGGCCGACCGGCGCGCCGAGCAGCGCGCCGCGGTCGACGCGGCCCTCACCGCGCTGGGCCGGGCGCCCGCGCTCTCCCTGAAGTCCACGACCAAGGGTGCCGAGCAGCAGTTCCGGGTCACCCGCGGCGGCAACGCCTTCGGCGGGCTGCCGCTCGAAGGCCGCGTCATCCAGGTGACCTCGGCCGCGGGCCAGTTCTACCTGCAGGCCGACGCCGACTACTGGAAGGCGCACGCCATCGACGAGGGCACGCAGTTCGGCACGAGCTGGGTGCGCTCGCTCGGCTCCGAGCTGCCCTTCGACCCCGCGGCCCGGTTCGCCCCGCAGGCGCTGGCCGACGGGCTGCGCAAGGCCCTGATCGGCCTCGACCGGCTGGGCGACCCGGTCAAGGCGAAGCTCCCGGACGGCACCGAGGTCTACCAGCTCGGCGCCGCACCGAGCGTCCTGCGCGTCACCACCGCCCAGCCGAACCGGGTCGTCAGCTTCGCCCCGGCGCTGCTCGACCCCCAGGCCGGGCCGAAGTTCGGCGCCGAGTTCCGCGTCGACCCGGTCGCCGGCGACGCGCTGAAGACGTTCCACACCGACCTGGACAACGCCGTCGGCGGGCTGGGGCAGCCGTTCGAGGGCCTGGTGCAGGCCAGCGCCGTCGTCACGAACGACACCCTCGACTGCAAGGACTTCGTCGGCTCCTGCACGACGACCGTCGACGTCTCCACCAGCGTGGTCGGCACGCCCGCGGCGGGCGGGAAGAGCGTCGTGCACATCAACCTCTCGGTCGAGGTCAGCGCCGACTCGCTCGGCGCGCAGACCTGCACGACCGCGGCCGACGCCGAGCCGTACGCGACGGTGAAGATGTCCTGCACGGTCAAGTTCAAGCTGCCGAACCGCACGGCCAGCTACCAGGTGCTGTCCAAGCCGAACGCGACGGCGGAGGTCCGCGCGGCCCTCGACGTCAACGCCGTCAAGCAGAAGGTCGCGGCGGAGTTCGCCGGCCTGGGCGGCTGAGCTGGACACCTACCCGGGGGTGCGTTTCTTCCGTTGAAGTAGGTGATCTTCCGTTCTTAGCATCGGCCTTGAAGGCCGACTACGAACGGGAGAAAAGACATGGCCAAGCTGGTGGTTTTCGGGGGGACCGGGTACGCCGGGGGCAAGATCGGCGCCGAGGCGCTGCGGCGCGGGCACGAGGTGGTCGGCGTCGCGCGGAACACCGGCGCGGTGCCCGAAGGCGTCGAAGCGGTGCAGGGCTCGCTGCACGACGAGGAGTTCGTCGTGCGGGTCGCCAAGGACGCGGACGTCATCGTGATCGCCACCCCGGCGCGCGCGATCGACGGCAAGAAGCTCGTCGACGCCGTGCCGGCGCTGGCGCGGATCGCGCGTGAGAACGGCGTCCGGCTGTCGTTCGTCGGCGGCGCGGCGAGCCTGCTCGTCGCCGAGGGCGGCCCGCGGCTGTTCGACACCCCGGAGTTCCCGGACGAGTACAAGGACGAGGCCGGCAGCCACGCCGAGGTGCTCGATTTGGTGCGCGAGCAGCCGGAGGAGCTGGACTGGTTCTACGTCAGCCCCGCCGCCGAATTCGGTGCCTGGACGCCAGGCGAGCGCCGGGGCGAGTTCAGGGTCGGTGGCGACATCCTGCTGACCGACGAAAACGGCAAGTCGCACATCGGCGGCGACGACTTCGCGACCGCGTACGTCGACGAGATCGAGCAGCCGAAGCACCGCCGCGCGCGGTTCACGGTGGCTTACTGACGGCGTTCGGGGGTCCGGGTG
Organism: Amycolatopsis sp. NPDC051371; assembly: GCF_040682155.1. NCBI lineage: Bacteria > Bacillati > Actinomycetota > Actinomycetes > Pseudonocardiales > Pseudonocardiaceae > Amycolatopsis > Amycolatopsis sp. NPDC051371. The sequence continues at coordinate 69,729 of NZ_JBFBAG010000042.1, read as the reverse complement.
GCGGAGCCCCCGGCCCGAGGCGAAGCCTCGGTTGTGCACTGAAGTTCTTTCAGCACGGGTGCGAACGTCTCGAGGTTCGGCTCGAAGACCGTGATGTACGAGAAGCCGTAGCGCTCGCGCCGGTTTTCGAGCTGTCCGGCGATCTCCTCGACCGTGCCCAGCAGGAGCTGGGGCGCGTCGAGGAGTTCGCGGGCGTCCGCGACGGCGCTGCGTTCGGTCAACTCGTGCCAGTGCGCCGCGGCCTTCTCGCGGTCGTCGGTGACCTCGACGTGCTGGACGAGCATGTTGTATTCGGGGTCGCGGCGCGTTTTCGACCGGAAGTACGCGACGCGCTCGTCCATCGCCTCGGCGTTGTCGAGCTTGAAGGTGCCCGGCGGCTTGCCGGGCTGCTGGCGGAGTCCGCCGAACCCGACGATGTCGGCGTGCTCGGCGGCCAGGTCCAGGACGCCGTCGCTGTTGCCCGCGATCAGCAGCCGCGGCTGGTCGATGCCTTCGTCTTCGAAGTGTTTCCGCAGGTAGTCGAGGCTGTCTTCGAGGTAGCCGATCCGGCCGGCGGCGTTCTGCCACGGCAGTCCGGCGGCGTCGAACTCGGCTTTCATGTGCCCGGCGCCGAGCCCGAGATCGAGCCGCCCGTCGAGCAGCGCGGCCGTCGAAGAGGCTTCGCGGGCGAAGAGCGCGAGGTTGTAGAAGGGCACATTGGACACGAGCGTGCCTAGCCGCGGCCGCTCGGTGACGGCGGCGGCCATGGCGAGCACGGGGAACGGCGCGAACCGCCCGGTGCCGAGGTGGTCGGGCACGGTGATGACGTCGTAGCCGAGCTCTTCGGCCCGGCGGCACTTGGCGATCCAGGCGTCGCGGCTGCCGATTTCGCGGAAGCTGACGCCGAACTTGAAGTTCCCCATGCCGGCGACGCTAGCGCCGCGGTGGCCGCGGAGGCGCGCGCTTTCGCGGGCAGCGGACGCCGGGGCTCCGGCAAAGTCCCGGTCGCCGCCGGCCCCACCCAACGTCTTGAATGAGTCATTCAGGTCTTCGGAGGTCCTGAATGACTCATTCAAGACACCGGCCGACCCGACGCCGGCCCCGAGAGCGGGCAGCGGTGGCGCGAGTCGAAACCGAGTCGCCGAGCAGCGCCCGCCGGGCAGCGGAAAGCCCGCCCTCCGCGAGCGGGAGAGCGGGCTTCCGAGCGAGAACGATCAGGCGTTGCCGTCGAAGAGCGAAGTCACCGAGCCGTCCTCGAAGACCTGCTGGATGGCCTCCGCCAGCATCGGGGCGATCGACAGGACCGTCAGCCCCTCGAAGCGCTTCTCCTCCGGGATCGGCAGCGAGTTCGTCACGATGACCTCGCGCGCCTTGCACTGCGAGAGCCGCTCGGTCGCCGGGTCCGACAGGATGCCGTGGGTCGTCGCGATGACCACGTCCGCCGCGCCCTCGTCGATCAGGGCCTCCGTGGCCTTCACGATCGTGCCGCCGGTGTCGATCATGTCGTCGATCAGGACGCAGAGCTTGCCCTCGACCTTGCCGACCACGCGGTTGGCGACGGCCTGGTTCGGCTTGTCCGGGTCGCGGGTCTTGTGGATGAACGCGATCGGCCGGTCACCCAGCTGCTGCGCCCACTTCTCGGCCAGCCGCACGCGGCCCGAGTCCGGCGAGACGACCGTGATGTCGGCGTCGCCGTAGGTCTTCTTGATGTGGTCGGCCAGCACGCTCTGGGCCATCAGGTGGTCGACGGGGCCGTCGAAGAAGCCCTGGATCTGCGCGGTGTGCAGGTCGACCGTCATGATCCGGTCGGCGCCCGCGGTCTTGAACAGGTCCGCTATCAGCCGCGCCGAGATGGGCTCGCGGCCCTTGTGCTTCTTGTCCTGGCGCGCGTACGGGTAGAACGGCATCACCACGGTGATCCGCTTCGCGCTCGCCCGCTTGAGCGCGTCCACCATGATCAGCTGCTCCATCACGAACTCGTTGATGGGCGTGGTGTGCGCCTGGATGACGAAGGCGTCGGTGCCGCGGACGGACTCCTCGAACCGGACGAACAGCTCGCCGTTGGCGAACGTGTGAGCCGTCTGGGGGGTGATCGTCACGTTGAGGTGCTCGGCCACCTCTTCGGCGAGTTCGCGGTGCGCGCGTCCGGAGAAGAGCATCAGGTTCTTCTTCGGCGTGCCTTGCTTCGGACTCATGCTGGCGACTCCCCGTCGGTTCCTGCTGCTGACTCGGCGTCGAGGGCGGCCTGGGCCGCCTCCGCCGCGGGTGTACCCGGCCGGCGCCGGATCGCCCAGCCTTCGATGTTGCGCTGCGGCGGCGCCGACACCGCGAGTGTGCCCGGGGGGACGTCTTCGCGGATCACGGCACCCGCTCCACTGTAAGCGCCGTCACCGACCTGCACCGGAGCGACGAACGTGTTGTCCGCGCCCAACCGGACATAGGATCCGATAACGGTCCGGTGCTTGTGCACGCCGTCGTAGTTCACGAACACGCTCGAGCAGCCGATGTTGCTGTGCTCGCCGATCGTGGCGTCACCGACGTAGGTCAGGTGCGGCACCTTCGTGCCGGCGCCGATGTCGGCGGACTTCGTCTCGACGAACGCGCCGAGCTTCCCCTTCTCGCCCAGCTTCGTGCCCGGCCGCAGGTAGGTGAACGGGCCGACGTTGACGCGGTCGCCCAGCTCGGAGTCGGAGCCGTGGACCCGCACCACCGAGGCGCCCGCCCCGATGATCATGTTCGTCAGCGTGCTGTCCGGCCCGACCGTCGTGCCTTCGCCGACCGACGTCGTGCCCTTGAGCTGGACGCCGGGCTCGATGACGACGTCCCGCGACAGCGTCACGCCGGCGTCGATCCACGTCGTCGCGGGGTCGACGACCGTGACGCCCTCGCGCTGCCAGCGCTGCACGATCCGGCGGTTGAGCTCGGCGCCGAGCACCGACAGCTGGACGCGGTCGTTGACGCCCTCGGTCAGCCACGGGTCGTCGACGACGAGCGCGCCCACGTGCAGGCCGTCGCCGTTCGCGATGCCCAGGACGTCGGTGAGGTAGAGCTCGCCCTGCGCGTTGTCGGTCGACAGGCGCGAAAGGCCGTCGCGCAATACAGCGGCGTCGAAGGCGTACACCCCCGAGTTGATCTCGGTGATCGCCGCCTGCTCCGGGGTGGCGTCCTTGTGCTCGACGATCCCGGTGACCTTGCCGGCCGAGTCCCGCGTGATGCGGCCGTAGCCGGTCGCATCGGTGACCACGGCGGTGAGCACGGTGACCGCGTTCTTCGCCTCGGTGTGCTCGTCGAGCAGGGCGCGCAGCGTCGCGGTGTCCAGCAGCGGGACGTCGCCGTAGCTGACGATCACCGTGCCGGTGAGGTCCGCCGGCAGCGTCGCGAGCGCGCAGGACACGGCGTGGCCGGTGCCCTTCTGCTGGTCCTGCACCGCGGTGCCGACCGCGCGCCCGAGGGCTTCCCCGACCCGCGCCAGGTGCTCTCCGACGGCTTCGCGGCCGTGGCCGGTCACGACCACGAGGTGCTCGGGATCCAGGCCGGCGGCGGCCCGGACGGCGTGCTCCACGAGGGGCCGCCCGGCGATCGGGTGCAGCACCTTCGGGGTCGCGGATCGCATGCGGGTGCCCTCACCCGCGGCGAGGATCAACGTGCTCAGCGGGCCGGTCAACGGCGCTCCCAACAGTGGCTCTGGCCGTCACTTTCACGTGAAAGTGATCCGGAGGCGCTCTCCAGGTCACTTTCACGTGAAAGTGGCGCTTTGGTCGGGGACCGATCCTAACTGTGCCGATTATCAGCAATCCGACCGGCAGCCACGGCGGAACAGGCGCCGGTGAGCGGTTCGTCCACTGGCCGTGTCCGCCTCCTTTCGGCCGGATCGCTAACTGTGGTCCTCGGCGTCCCACGCGGGGTCGGTCGGTGGGGCCTCGCTCGCCCACGCGGCGGCCGGGTCGGCGGCCATCGAGTTGGCCGACGCCACCTGGTTGCCGCCCCCGCGTTTCGCCTGGTACATGGCCGCATCCGCGCGCGCGAGGACCTGCTCGCCACGCTCCTGCGGCCGCAGCGAAACGAGCCCGATGGACAGCGTGACGCCGTGCGAAAGGTGGTGCGGCAGGCCCGCGACGGACTTCACCGCGCGGCCGAGCGCCATCTTCGCCGCGGACGCCGGCGTGCCCGGGAGCAGGACGATGAACTCGTCGCCGCCGTAGCGCGCCACGAGGTCGTCGCCGCGCAGCGCGTCACGAAGCGTGCTCGCGACGACACGCAGCACGTTGTCGCCTTCGGCGTGCGAGGCCTTGTCGTTGACGCCCTTGAAGCCGTCGAGGTCGACCAGCGCGACGGCGAGCGGCTGGGCGTCGGCCGACGACGCGAGCTGACGCAGCTTCTCGTCCAGCGCGCGCCGGTTCGGCAGGCCGGTGAGCGGGTCCTGCAGGGCCTGCTGGGTGATCGCGCCGTGCTCGGCGGAGAGCCGTTCGTGCTCGCGGCGCGCGTTCAGCGTGGCGATCTGCGACTCGCGCAGGCTCCACATCTCGGACTCGAGCCGGGTCGCGTAGTCGATGAGCGACTGGCTGGCGCCGGACGCGTAGTCCGGGCTGGTGTCCAGCCGGGCCAGCTCGCGGGCGATGTTCAGCCGCATCGACGGCTGGGAGGTGTCGTCGGTCAGCGACTCGCGGGCGTGCCGCAGCACGCCGAGGGCGTCTTCGCGGCGGCCGGCCTGGTCGAGGCAGCGGGCCAGCGCGATGGCGACGATCTCGCGCTCGCCCGGGTAGCCGGTGCCTTCGTGCAGCGCCCGGAGCCGGTCGATCTGGTCGGCGCTCGGGCTGTGCAGCGCCTGCGCCGAGGCGAGGACGCCGACCTGGTCGACGGCCGCGACGCCCGCCTTCCGCGGGAAGAGCGACTCGGTGAACGGACCTTCGGCGGCCACGGCCATCGACGCGGCGGTGCGGAACTTCTCGGCGCTCTCGTCGTACTCGTCGATGCGCTCGAGCCGCAGGCCCCAGCCGAGCAGCATCTTGACGCGGTTCATCAGCTGCAGCGTGATCTCGTGCGGGCTCGCGCTCTCGCGGATCGCGGAGGCGGCGCGGCCGATGACCTCTTCGGCGGCTTCGTACACGCCGAGCTGGTTGAGCACGATCCAGCAGTCGTTCAGCGCCGACCACAGCATCCGGTTCCACTGGCGGATGCCGATCTGCCGGTTCGGGATCGCGGAGTCGTCGAGGATGGCCAGCGCGCGGGCGATCTCGGTGAGCGCGGGGTCCTCCTGCGCGGCGATCACCAGCCGGCGGCCGCGCAGCGCGTGCGCGTCGGCCCGCAGCAGCGCGAGGCCGTGACGCCGGGTGTGCGCGAGCATCTCGTCGAGCCGCGGTTCGGCCTCCGCGGCCAGGCCCCTGGTGATCAGGCGGGCGATCGCGGACGCGCGCAGCAGCTGCGCGATCATCGTCGGTTCGCCGCGCCGCTGGGTCTCGTCGAGCAGCTCGTCCATCAGCTCGACGATCTGGAGCTGCTGGGTGTACTCCTGCCGCTGGACCGCGGCGATGAGCTCCCGCGCTCGCCCGACGAGCCAGGCATCGGACATTTCGGCGAGCGCAGGACGCCTGGCCGCCACCGGGTCGGTCGCCTCGTCGGTCAGCGCCAACCTCCCGGTGTCGTGGGTTCGGGTCCTCGAGCTGCTCCGCCGCCAGGATTCGAACCTGAACTGTCAGAACCAAAATCTGAAGTGCTGCCGATTACACTACGGCGGATCGATCCTGGTCAGGATAGCGACGATCGGGTGTCGTCCGCGCGGGGGATGCGTTAGCGCCCAGTCTGCCGGGTACCCCGGTTCCGAAGTACGGGTGTGAGGATTCCGGCACTCCCCAGTCGCCGGAACCTCCTGTACCGTAACTTACGGCATCGTAGGTTAGGGCACCCTACGAAAAGGGGCGCCCGCATAGGGAGAAGTGAAGCGTATGACGGCCACGCTCGACCGTTCTCAGCCCACCGGGGAGCCTTCGGCTCCCAAGGGGCCCAAACCCGTTATCGAAGGCACGCGCGGCATCGGCGTGCAACTGTCGGTCTACTTCGGCGTGATCGCGCCGCTGGTGGCACTGCTGGTCGCGGTGCCGTTCGCCTGGGGCTGGGGACTGAGCTGGGTCGACGTCGGCATCTTCGTGGTGTTCTACGCGATCAGCGGGCTCGGCATCACGGTGTCCTACCACCGCTACTTCACGCACGGCTCGTTCAAGGCCAAGCCGTGGCTGCGGGTGGTCATGGCCATCGCGGGCAGCATCGCCCTCCAGGGCCCGGTGATCACCTGGGTCGCCGACCACCGCCGGCACCACGCGTTCTCCGACCGCGACGGCGACCCGCACTCCCCGTGGGCGTTCGGCACCTCGCCGTGGGCCATCGCCAAGGGCTTCTGGCACGCGCACATGGGCTGGCTGTTCGAGCGCGACCAGACGAACGCCGAGCGCTTCGCGCCGGACCTGGTGAAGGACCCGGCGATCAAGAAGGTCGACGACCTGTTCTGGCTGTGGGCGCTGGTCAGCCTGGCGCTGCCGGCCCTGCTGGGCGGGCTGATCTCGTGGTCGCTGTGGGGCGCCGTGACGGCGTTCTTCTGGGCCGGGCTGGTGCGCATCTGCGTGCTGCACCACGTGACGTGGTCGGTCAACTCGATCTGCCACATGATCGGCGAGCGCCCGTTCGCGGCGCGCGACAAGTCGGCGAACTTCTGGCCGCTGGCGATCTTCTCGTTCGGCGAGTCGTGGCACAACCTGCACCACGCCGACCCGACGTCCGCGCGCCACGGCGTGAAGCGCGGCCAGATCGACATTTCCGCGCGCCTGATCTGGATCTTCGAGAAGTTCGGCTGGGTGCACGACGTGCGCTGGCCGACGCCGCAGCGCTTGGCCCGTATCGCCACCGAAAAGGGCTAGTCAACTAGGCTGCCCCGATGGCGGGGAGACGACGTTCGAAGCGTGAGCAGGTCACCGGGGCGCGTCCGGTCGCCCCGGTGACGCGCGTCCGGATGACCGGCAGCGAGCGGCGTCAGCAGCTGCTCAACGTGGCGCGGGCGTTGTTCGCCGAGAAGGGTTTCGACGGCACGTCGATCGAGGAGATCGCGCACCGCGCCAACGTGTCGAAACCCGTGGTTTACGAACACTTCGGCGGCAAAGAGGGCATCTACGCGGTGGTCGTGGACCGCGAAACGCAGCTGCTGCTGGACCGCATGGTGTCCACGCTGCACGGCGGCCACCCCCGCGTGATGCTCGAACAGGCGGCGATCGCGTTGCTGTCGTACGTCGAGGATTCCCACGACGGTTTCCGGATTCTGGTCCGCGATTCGCCGGTGGCGAGTTCGACGGGGACGTTCTCGACGGTGCTGAACGACATCGCGAGCCAGGTGGAGCACATCCTGGCGCAGCAGTTCGCGGCGCGCGGGTACGACGAGAAACTGGCGGCGCTGTACGCGCAGGCTTTGGTGGGGATGGTCGCATTGACGGGCCAGTGGTGGCTGGACGCGCGCAAGCCGAAGCGGGACGAGGTCGCGGCGCATCTGGTCAACTTGGCCTGGAACGGGCTGTCACACTTGGAAGACAAGCCGAAGCTCCGGCTCGGTTAGGTCAGCTGCCCGGTCTCGTGCAGGTGGTCGAAAATGATCTTGTCCACCGCCGAAACGCGGTCCCTGTCCTCATATCCGAGCCAAGCGATCTCGTCGATTTCGCTGCTGGCGGTCGGTGTCCCGCGGTAATCCGCCGTGTAGCAGGTCATCCGGACCAGGGTGCCCGCGTGGCCGTGCGCCTCCGCTTCGAACACGCCTGCCGCGGCGATCGACTCCGGCGCGATCGCCACGTCGAGTTCCTCGCGGATCTCGCGGATCAGCGTCTCGGCATCCGATTCACCCGGCTCGCGCTTGCCGCCCGGCAGGTAGTACACCTCCTTGCCGCGTGAGCGCGTGCTCAGGATCCGGCCGCCCACCAGGTGGATCCACGCGACCTTGTCGATCACGCCAAGCCCGCCAGTGCTTCGTCGGTCGTCACGACCGTGCCGAGCCGGGGGAAGATCTTGGTGATCGCGTTCTCGTGCGAGATTTCGGAAAGCGCGGTCATCGCGTCCGACACCGCGACCGTGTCGTAGCCGTGGTCGGCCGCCGCGCGCAGGGTCGACTCGACGCCGAACTCCGTCGCGATGCCGCCGAACACCACCGTGCGGATGCCCTTGCCGCGCAGGAACTCGTCGAGGTCCGTGTTCGCGAAACCACCGATCGTGTACTTGGTGACGATCTTGTCGTCCTGCGCGTCGAAGACGAGCTCGTTGCCCGGCGGGTTGTCCGGCCGCGACACCTTGACGATCACCACGGGCGCGCCGGCCTCACGGAACGCCGTCCGCAGCCGCAGCGCGTTCGCGACGACCTCTTCCCCGCGGTACGGCGTGGTCGGCAGTGCCACGATCCGTTCCTGCAGGTCGACGAGCACGAGCGCGGACGTGGCCGGATCGATCTTGGTCATGCCCCGATCCTAGGCACTAGGCTCGGCCGCATGGGGAACAGCAGGGAAGTAGTGGTGACGGGCGGCGGCACGGGCATCGGGTACGCCGTCGCGGCGGCCTTCGCCGAAGCGGGGGACCGGGTCACGATCACCGGGCGCCGCGAGCAGGTGCTCACCGAGGCCGCGACGCTCCTGGGCGCGCGGCCCGTCGTGTTCGACGCCGCCGACGCCGCGGCGGTCGAAGCCGCACTCGAGGAGTTGCCCGACCGCGTGGACGTGCTCGTCAACAACGCCGGGGGCAACACCGACTTCCTCGACGGCGAGGGCGGCGGCGAGGGGCTGGCCGGCTTCGCGGAAGCGTTCGAGCGCAACCTCCGGTCCAATGTGGTCAGTGCCGCGCTGGTGACGCACGCGCTGCGCGAACGCCTCGCCGACGACGCGCGGATCGTCACGATCGGCTCGATCGCCGCCCGCACCGGCGCCGGCTCGTACGGGGCCGCGAAGGCCGCCGTCGAGGCGTGGAACATCAGCGTGGCGCAGGAGCTCGGGTCGCGCGGGATCACGGCGAACGTCGTCGCGCCGGGGCTGATCGGGGAGACTGAGTTCTTCCACGGCAAGCTTTCGGACCGCCGCCGCGAGTGGCTGATCGGCAACACGATGAACAAGCGACCGGGCACGCCGGAGGACGTCGCGGCCGTCGTGACGTTTTTGGCGAGCCCCGCCGCCGGGCACGTCACCGGACAGGTGGTGCACGTGAACGGCGGGGCTCACCTGGGTAACTAGGAACGTTGGAGGCCGGTCCCCGATCGCCAGGTCGGCGATGGCGCTCGGGGACCGGCGGGGTGCTGCCGCGGGAACGCTATCTTCGGACCGCGTCCAACACTCGTCGGGGGCGGGCGAAAACTCTTGGTGTGAACCATGTTCCGCGATCCGCCGCCCCGGCGGAAGTGTCCACGGCATCCCGCGGCCGTGGTTTTCGCATGCTCAGGCCGGTGTGACCTTCAGCAGCTTGTCGTCCGTCCCGTCCGAAGTCGTCACGTACAGAGCGCCGTCCGGGCCGGTCCGCACGGCCCGCAGCCGGCCGAACTTGTCGTCGAACTCCGGGGGGAGCGAGACGTCCAGGACCTTGCCCGCCGCGTCCAAGTGGTACAGCAGCAGCTTCTGGCCCTTCAACGCCACCACGACCAGCGCGCCGTCGTTCGGGCCCCACTGCGCGCCCGTCAGGAACGCGTCGCCGCTGATCGCCTCGGTGATCTTGCCGGACGTCCACAGTGGACTGACCGCGTCCGGGAAGCGCTTGAGGTCGGTCATCGGCACGCTCTCGTCGTAGCTCGAGTCCGTGCCGCCCTTCGACGGGTCCCAGCCGTAGTTCGCGCCGGGCTTCAGCAGGTTGACCTCGTCGTCGAAGGTCGGCCCGTGCTCGGCCGTGATCACCTGGCCGCTGCCCGGCCGGATCGCCACGCCTTGGACGTTGCGGTGGCCGAAGGTGTAGATCAGCCGTTCCTTCGGGTTCGACGAGGTGATGAACGGGTTGTCCGGCAACGGGTTCCCGGTCTTCGCGTCCAGTCGCAGCACCTTGCCGCCCAGGGAGTGGCGGTCCTGCGCGATCGTCGAGCGGGCCGTGTCGCCGGTGCCGACCAGCAGCGCGCCGTCCGGCGCGAACGTCGGCCGGCAGCCGGAGTGCCGGCCGCTCGGGTTCACCGGCAGCCCGGTCAGGAGGTCTTTGACCTTCGCGGCGCTCGCGCCGTCCTCGGCCAGCTTCCACGTGACCAGCCGGATGTCGACGGCCTTGCCGTCCTCCTGGTGGTCCTGGCAGGTGATGAACTCGCGGCTGGTCGTGAAGTCGGGGCTGATCACCATGCCGAGCAGCCCGCCTTCGCCCTGCACGAGGACGTCGGAGAAGTCGGCCCGGACGTCGGTGGCCCGCCCGTCGCGGACGAGCGCGAGCTTGCCGGGCCGCTGCGGCACGAGGATGCCGCCGTCGGGCAGGAAACCGATGTCCCAGCCGTGCTCCAGCCCGGCGGTCACCGTCTCGACCTTGAACTTCCCGGTCGACGCCGCCGGTGTGGGCACGGGCGGGACGCTCTGGACGGGCGCGCTCGACGCTCCCGAGCAGCCCGCGACCAGCAGGGACACCGCACCGATGAGACCCAGCACACGCCGCATACGGCCCATCCTGCCATCAAGCGGTGAAATCGCCGTTCGTCGCTGCTCCCTTCAGGAACTCCAGGTCGGCCGAGCCGGGGATGTAGTGCCCGGTGCCGGGCACCAGGTCCACGACCGCACCGGCCGCTTCGAGCCGCCGCTGGGTCGTCGCGGAGTCGACCATGGCGTCCTCCGCTCCGACGACGGCGTACACCGGCATGGTCAGCCGCTTCAGCGCAGCGTCGCCGAAGACCGGGAACGGGCCGGTGCGGTACCGGTAGTTCGCCGACACGAGCAGCTGCTGCTCGACGATCGGCGACGACTCCGGCTCGCCCACGACGCCGGCCACGGACTTGCGCCGTCCCTTCTCCCCGAGCAGGGACAGGAACACGGCCTTGACGACGAACCCCTTCTTCATCGGGCCGAGGCCGATCGGGCACCGCAGCGCCAGCGCGGCGACGCGCTCGGGCCGCCGCGTCGCGTAGTCGAGCGCGAGCCAGCCGCCGAACGACGACGTCAGGAAGGCGGCCCGCGAGACGGCGAAGTGGTCCAGCACCGCGTCCAGCCACCGCGCGTACCGGTCGCTGTCGAGTGGTGGCCGGGTCTCGGCGCTCATCCCCGGCTCGCCGATGATGTCGGCCGCGTACACCCGGAACCGCTCCACCAGCGACGGGATCCGGTGCGCCCACTCCGCGGAGTTGCTGCCGGAGCCGTGCAGCAGCACCAGCGGCGGTGCGCTCTCCGGGCCGGAGGCCAGCACGAACGTCTCGCCTTCGGGTGTCGGCACCCGCACCTCCTCGTGCGGGACGGGCCAGGTCTTCAGCGCTTCGAGATAGCGCTCACGCAGGAGACGCGCGCCGCCTTCGGACTTGTATATCGTCATGCAAAGTACTCTATCGTTCCCTATCAAGTGGATAAATAGGGAGTGATCAAGAACCTGGACGCACCAGGCCGGATTCGTAGGCGAACACCACCGCGTGCACCCGGTCGCGCAGCCGCAGCTTGCCGAGGATCCGCCCGACGTGCGTCTTCACCGTCGTCTCGCCGATGTACAGCTTCGCCGCGATCTCGCCGTTGGAGTGCCCGCGCGCGATGAGCCCCAGCACGTCCTTCTCGCGCTCGGTCAGCACGTCGAGCTTCGCGACGTCCACCGGATCGCGGTCGTCGGCGAGGTAGCGGTCGAGCAGCCGCCGCGTGACCGACGGCGAGACCATCGAGTCGCCGCGCAGCACACCGCGGATCGCCACGAGCATCTCTTCGGACGGCGCGTCCTTCACCAGGAACCCGCTGGCGCCCGCGCGCAAGGCCGCGTACGCGTACTCGTCGAGGTCGAACGTCGTGATGATCAGGACGCGCACGTCCGGCAGCTCGGCGCAGATCCGCCCGGTCGCCGTGACGCCGTCGAGCACCGGCATCCGGACGTCCATCAGCACCAGGTCCGGCCGCAGTTCCCGGGCCTTCGCGACGGCCTCGGCGCCGTTCGCGGCCTCGGCCGCGACGACGAGGTCGTCCTGGCTTTCGACGATCATCCGCAACCCGACGCGCACCAGCTCCTGGTCGTCGCAGAGCAGCACCCGCGTGGTCACGACCCGACCACCAGGCTCGCGCAGACCCGGTAGCCGCCGTCCGGCGACGGCCCGGCCGCCAGCTCGCCGTGGTACATCTCGACGCGCTGGCGCATCCCGGCCAGCCCGCGCCCGGACGAGGGCAACGCGGGCGCCGGCGCGGGTGGGGCCTGCCCGCCGGTGTTCGTCACCTCGATCCGGACCTCGTCCGGCTCGAACGCGACTTCGACGCGGCCGGTCGCGTCGGCCGGGGCGTGCTTGATCATGTTGGTCAGGGCCTCCTGGACGATCCGGTACGCCTGCAGCGCGGCGCTCGCGGACAGGCCGGCGGGGTCGCCGGTGACCTCGAGCGTGACGGCGCGCCCGCACTGGCCGACGAGCTCGCGCAGCTCGTCGATGCTGGGCTGGGGACTGCGCGCCGCCTGGCCGGCGTGCAGGACTTCGAGGAGCCGCCGCAGCTCGGCGAGCGCGTCCCGGCCCGTGCGGCCGATCGTGTCGAGCGTGCGGTCGACGGCTTCGGGGTCGCGGTGCCGGGCGAGCTTCGCGCCCTCGGCGTTCAGCACGATCACGCTCATGCTGTGCGCGAGGACGTCGTGGAGCTCGCGCGCGATCCGGGTGCGTTCCTCCGCGACGGCCGCGCGGGCCTGGGCGTCGGCGCGCTTCTCTTCTTCGGCGGTGAGCTGGTCCCGCTTGCGGAAGAACTCCGCGAGCGCCCACGCGGCGAAGTGCAGCGGCAGGATGCCGATGATCGTCAACGTGGGGTTCTGGGTGCCCGGGCCCCACAGGACGCCCCACTGGAAGTCGAGCACGACGATGGCGGCCGCGATGAGCGCGGCGAAGCGCCGGTCGCCCAGCTTCACGAGGTTGAACAGCACGACCGTCATCGCCAGCTCGGTCCGGCCGCGGTCGTAGGCCCAGATCTCGGTGAGGTACACCGCCGCCGCCCCGGCGATGATCAGCACCGCGGCCGTGCGCGGGTACCGGCGGCGCACCAGGATCGGGAGCAGGAAGAGCATCGAGAGCGCGCGGACACCCCACGCCGGCTCCCCGTTCCAGTTGGGCCCGAGGAAGACGAACACGGCGTACAGCGGCAGGTCCACCGTCCACCGGTGCCTGCGCATCCACCTCACGAGTCGTTCCACGCCACCGAACGTAATGCCGGGACCCGGCCCGGGTCGTCATCCCGCCGGCCAGACCGTGTCCTCCCCCGGGAGGACCGGACCGGCCGATCCGGCGGATTCGCGGCCACCGCCGCCGTTCCTAGCGTCGGGATCATGTCGATCACCAGGGAATTCCTCCGCCACCCGATGCTGACGGGCGCGATCGCGCCCAGCTCGCCGCGGCTGGCCGAAACGATGACCGCGGGCCTCGGTCTGGAACGCGCGTCGCGCGTCGCCGAGCTCGGTCCGGGCACCGGCGTGTTCACCGAAGCGGTCCTCGCGCTGCTTCGCGCCGAAGCGCGCCTGACCGCGTACGAGATCAACCCGCGTTTCGCATCCTCTCTTCGCGAGCGGTTTCCACATGTCGACGTCGTCGGCGGCTCGGCGGAGCACCTCGCACTCGACGACATCGACGTCGTCGTCTCCGGACTGCCGTGGACGGCCATGACCGCGGACCGGCAGCACCGCATCCTCGACGCGGTCACGGCGGCGCTCGCCCCGAACGGCCGGTTCACGACGTTCGCGTACGCCCATGCGGCCTGGACGCCACCCGCGCGTCGCTTCGCCGCTTCGCTGCGAAGCCGTTTCGCGGTTGTGGAACGCACTTCGGTGGTTTGGGGCAACCTGCCGCCCGCGTTCGTCTACCGCGCGGCGCTGCCGGTGGCGGTGGGGAGGACGAGCCATGGACAGCCTGCTGCGGCCACTGCTTGACGCGCCCCCGCTGGTCGTCTACCTCGTCTGCGCGGTGCTGATCACGGCGGAAACCGCGCTGCTGCCCGGAATCGTGCTGCCGACGTTGTCGGCGCTGCTGCTGATGGGGTTCCTCGCCGAGCGGGGCACGCTCCACTTCGGACTCGCTTTGCCGGTGGCCGTGCTCGCGGCCGTCGTCGGCGATCAGCTGGCGTACCTCGAAGGGCGGCGGCTCCGCCGATCGCGGCTCGTCCGCCGCATCGGCCAGGACCGCTGGGACCGCGCCGAAGCGGCGGTCGCGCGCTACGGCGTCCCGGCGGTGATCGCGGGCCGCTGCCTGGCCGGCGTCCGGACGCTGGTGCCGCGCGTCGCGGGCTCGGCGGCGATGCCGTACCGCCGGTTCGCCGCGGGCAGCGTGTGCGCGGCCGTGCTGTGGGCGAGCACGGAACTGCTGATGGGTCAGGTGACGGCGCTGGTGCTCTGAAGGCGTTCCGCGGTTTCGGCGTCCGCGGGCAGGAACGTCTCCAGCTTGAGCTCCGACACCGTGACGTCGGCGGCGGTCGCGAACGTCGTGATCGCCGTGATCAGCCGCAGCTCACCGGCCGAAGTGGACAGTCGCACGGGCACGGCGAAGCCGAGGTGGTCCGCGCTCGGCGGCCGCTCCGGCGGCAGGTACCCCGTCAGCTCGGCGAGCTGCGCGGCGAGCCGGTCGTCCGGGGTGCGCGCGAGGTCGTTGCGAAGGCGCTCGAGGATGTGCCGGGCCCAGTCGTCGAGGTTCCGCACGCGCGGCGCCATCCCGCGCGGGTGCAGCGCGAGCCGCAGCGTGTCGACCGGTTCTTCGAGGAGCTCCGGCGCGACACCCTCGACGAGCAGCGAAAACGCGTCGTTCTTCGCGACGAGCAGGCCGTAGCGGTCGACGACGATCGCGGGGTAGGGCCGGTGGCCGTCGAGCAGCCGCCGCAGCCCGTCGAGCACCGGCCGGATCGCCGGGTCGCCGAGCTTGGTCTCGGGGTAGGTCGGCGCGTAGCCGGCGGCGTGGAGCAGGCCGTTGCGCTCGCGCAGGGGCAGTTCGAGGGACTCGGCGACGCGCAGCACCATGCCGCGGCCGGGCACCGAGCGCCCGCTTTCCATGAAGCTGACGTGCCGCTGCGTCGTGCCCGCGCGCAGGGCCAGGTCGAGCTGGCTCAGCCGCCGCCGGGTGCGCCAGTCCTTGAGCGCCGTTCCGAAGTCCACGGCTCCATCCTGCTCGCACCGCGCCATTCCCCGCGGGGAATTGAGGGCATTCCCCGCTTCGGCGACGCTTCCCGTATGACGAAATTCGGCTTGGTCGTGCCGACCTACCAGCCCATCCTCGACGCCGGGCGGACCGCGCCCGAGCTGGTCGACGTCGCCGTCTCCGCCGAGGAGCTCGGCCTCGACTCGGTCTGGGTGGGCGACACCCTCGCCCGGGCTCCGCTGGACGCTTTCACCGTGCTGGGTGCCTTCGCCGCCCGGACTTCGCGGGTGACCCTGGGGACGTCCGCGCTGCTCCCGGCGTTGCGGGACCCGGTCCTTTCGGCGAACCAGCTGCTTTCGCTCGACCTGCTCAGCGGCGGCCGGCTGACCGTGGCGGTCGGCGCGGGGTTCGCCGGGCGGAGCGAGCCGGAGTTCGCGTTCGTGGGGGTGCCTTGGGAGCGTCGGCGAGCGCGGCTGGACGACATCGTGGGCTTGTGGCGGGCGGCGTGGAGCGGCTCTGCGTCGTTTCACGGATCGGTGCTGCACTACGACTCGCTGCCGTCCTTTCCGGCGCCTTCGCGGCCGGGTGGTCCGCCGGTGTGGCTGGCGGCGTACACGCCGGGGGCGCTGGAGCGCGTCGGCCGGCTGTACGACGGGTGGCTGCCCTACCCGCCGGACCCCGCGGACTACGTGTCCGGTCTGGCGCGGATCCGTGCTCTTTCGTCCCGCCCGGCGACCCCGGCGCTGTTCGCGACGGTCCTGGTCGAGGACGACGTGGACCGGGGACGCGCGCTGCTGGAGGAGTACTGCCAGCGCAACTACGGGATGCCGGCGGACTTCGTGCAGGGGATCCAGATGCAGGTGACGGGAAGCGCCGCGGAGGTGGCTGCGCGGCTACGCGAGTACGAAGGGGCGGAGCACGTGCTGCTGCGGATCGCGAGCACCGATCCGAAGGTGTTCGACGAGCAGTTGCCGCGGCTCGCGGAGGTGGCGGACCTGCTCCGCTCTTGACGGCCTGCGTTCCGGCCCCCGACCAGCCGTGATCGGAAACCTGTCGGGGGTGGCACGTAGGCTGGGACCGTGACAAACGCTCCATTGTCCGGACTCCTCACCGCCATCCTTCCCGACCCGGCCCTGCGCGGCGTGGTCGAGCGCGCCGGTGCGCCGCTGCTCGAGCTGCAAGGCCCGATCGCCGCCCGGCAGCTCGTCGCCGCCGCCCTCGCCGCCGATGACGGGGCCGCGAAACACGTCCTCGCCGTCACCGCCACCGGCCGCGAGGCCGACGAGCTGACCGCGGCCCTCGGTGCGCTGCTCGGCGCGCACAAAGTAGCCGACTTCCCCTCCTGGGAGACCCTTCCGCACGAGCGGCTCTCCCCGCGCGCCGACACCGTCGGCCGCCGGCTGGAGGTGCTGCACCGGCTGAAGACCGAGGACGACACCCTGCGCGTCGTCGTCGCGACCGTCCGCAGCCTCATCCAGCCCATGGCGCCCGGTCTCGGGTCCCTCGCCCCGATCGACCTCGTCGTCGGCGAAGAACAAAGTTTCGAGGGCCTGCTCGAACGGCTCGTCGAGCTGGCCTACACCCGCGTCGACATGGTCGAGAAGCGCGGCGAGTTCGCCGTCCGCGGCGGCATCCTCGACCTGTTCGGGCCGACCGCGCAGCACCCCGTACGCGTCGAGTTCTGGGGCGACGAGGTCAGCGAGATCCGCGCGTTCGCCGTCTCCGACCAGCGGTCGCTGCCCGGCGAGATCCCGCGCGTCACCGCGCCGCCGTGCCGCGAGCTGCTGCTCACGCCGCCGGTCAAGGAGAAGGCCGCGGAGCTGGCGAAGACGTACGAGGCCGACGCCCACCTGGCCGAGATGCTCACCAAGCTCGCCGACGGCATCCCGGTCGAGGGCATGGAGGCCCTCATCCCGGTGCTCTGCGAAGGCGAGCTGGAGCTGCTCACCGACGCGATGCCGGCCGGCACCCACGTCCTCCTTGCCGACCCCGAGAAGATCCGCGCCCGGGCCGCCGACCTCGTCCGCACCGGCCAGGAGTTCCTCGAAGCGTCGTGGACGACGGCCGCGGCGGGCGGCCAGGCCCCGATCGACCTCGGCGCGTCCGCGTACCGCGCGCTCGACGAAATCGCGTCCCGCGCGCAGGACACCAAGCGCTCCTGGTGGACGCTCACGCAGCTGACCAGCGAAGACCCGGACGTCTACCGCGTCTCGGTCGAGGCCGCGCCGTCGTACCGCGGCGAGCTCGAGCGCGCGATGACGGACCTGCGCGCCCACACGGCGTCGGGCGGCACGGCGGTGCTCGTCGTCGCCGGCCAGGGCACCGCGGCGCGCGCGGTCGAGCAGCTCTCGGCCGCGGACGTCCCCGCGACCCAGGCCGGCGACGGCCTGAAGAGCGCCCCGTCGCCCGGCATGGTCACCGTCACCTGCGGCGGCCTGACGGACGGCTTCGTCTCGCCGGAGTGCGCCCTGGTCGTGCTGAGCGAAGCGGACCTCACCGGCCGCGGCGCGGGCGCCGGAACGTCCACAAAGGACTTCAACACCAAGATGCCGTCCCGGCGGCGCAACGCCGTCGACCCGCTGGCGCTGAAGACCGGCGACTACGTCGTGCACGACCAGCACGGCATCGGCCGGTTCGTCGAGATGGTCCAGCGCACGGTCGCCGGTGCCACCCGCGAGTACCTGCTGCTCGAGTACGCGTCGTCGAAGCGCGGCCACCCGGGCGACCGGCTGTTCGTCCCCACCGACCAGCTCGACGAGGTCTCCCGCTACGTCGGGGGTGAGCTGCCCACGCTCAACAAGCTGGGCGGCTCCGACTGGAAGAACACCAAGGCCAAGGCCAAGAAAGCGGTCAAGGAGATCGCGGCCGAGCTCGTCCAGCTGTACGCGGCGCGCCAAGCCGCGCCCGGACACGCGTTCGGCTCGGACACGCCGTGGCAGGGCGAGCTCGAGGACGCTTTCCCGTTCACCGAGACCAACGACCAGCTCGCCGCGATCGACGAGGTCAAGGCGGACATGGAACGCGGCGTCCCGATGGACCGCGTCATCTGCGGCGACGTCGGCTACGGCAAGACGGAGATCGCCGTCCGCGCCGCGTTCAAGGCGGTGCAGGACGGCAAGCAGGTCGCGGTGCTCGTCCCGACGACGCTGCTCGCCCAGCAGCACCTGAACACCTTCCACGAGCGCATGCGCTCGTTCCCGGTGACGATCAAGGGCCTGTCCCGGTTCACGAACAAGACCGAGTCGGACATCATCCTGGAGCAGCTGGCCGGCGGCGAGGTCGACATCGTGATCGGCACGCACCGCCTGCTGCAGACGGGGATCCGCTACAAGGACCTCGGTCTCGTGATCGTCGACGAGGAGCAGCGCTTCGGCGTCGAGCACAAGGAACACATCAAGGCGCTGCGCACGCACGTCGACGTCCTCACCATGTCGGCGACGCCGATCCCGCGGACGCTGGAGATGTCGCTGGCGGGCATTCGCGAGATGTCGACGATCCTGACCCCGCCGGAAGACCGCCACCCGATCCTGACGTACGTCGGCGCGTACGACGACAAGCAGGTCGGCGCGGCGATTCGCCGTGAGCTGCTGCGGGACGGCCAGGTCTTCTACGTCCACAACCGCGTCTCGTCGATCGAGAAGGCCGCGCGGCGGATCCGGGAGCTGGTGCCGGAGGCGCGGGTCGTCACCGCGCACGGGCAGATGAACGAGGACAAGCTCGAGAAGATCATCCAGGGCTTCTGGGAGAACGAGTACGACGTCCTGGTGTGCACCACGATCGTCGAGACCGGGCTGGACATCTCGAACGCGAACACGTTGCTGGTCGAGCGCGGCGACCTGCTCGGATTGGCGCAGCTGCACCAGCTTCGCGGGCGCGTCGGACGTGGGCGCGAGCGCGGGTACGCGTACTTCCTGTACCCGCCGGAGGCGCCGCTGACGGAGACCGCGCACGACCGGCTGGCGACGATCGCCCAGAACACCGAGCTCGGTGCGGGCATGGCGGTCGCGATGAAGGACCTCGAGATCCGCGGCGCGGGCAACATCCTCGGGGCGGAGCAGTCCGGGCACATCGCGGGTGTCGGGTTCGACCTGTACGTGCGGTTGGTCGGCGAGGCGGTCGACGCGTTCCGACGCCACGCGGGCGCGGAGCCGGCGGAGGACGAGGAGATGGCCGACGTCCGCGTCGACCTCCCGATCGACGCCCACATCCCGCACGACTACGTGCCGGGGGAGCGTCTGCGGCTGGAGGCGTACCGCAAGATCGCGGCGGCGCCGGACACCGAGGGCCTGGACGCGGTCCGCGAAGAGCTGATCGACCGCTACGGCCAGCCCCCGGCGCCGGTGAACCAGCTGCTGTCGGTGGCGCGGTTCCGGCACACGTGCCGCGAGGCGGGCGTGACTGAGGTGGCGGTCCAGGGCAGCACGATCCGGTTCGCGCCGCTGCCGTTGCAGGATTCGCAGATGGTCCGGTTGAAGAGGCTGTACCCGAAGGCGCTGTTCAAGGCCGTGACGAACACGGTGTCGGTGCCGAAGCCCACGGAAGGCCCGGCGGGTGGCCGGATCGGCGCGCCGACGTTGCGGGACGAAGAGCTGCTGGACTGGTGCACGAAGCTGCTGACGCAGCTCACCAAGAAACCCGCGGCGGTGTAGACGAGCGGAAGCCCGGCGCCACATCGGAGATTTCCGTTGTGGCGCCCGGGTTTCTCGGCAGCCGGCTGCTCAGCAGACTTCGCTGAACATCGGCGGCACAGCCTCCGCCAACCCCATCTTCACCGACTCCATCGGCACCGGAACCGCGCCGGCCCCCGCCATCGGCAACGGCCGGGGCTTCCGCGGCATCCGCGACCCCGCACCTCCACCGCGCCCCGGGTACACGAGCAGTCCCCGCGTCGGATCCGGCACGGCGTCCAACGCCGCCGTCACCACCGGCAGCGCGCGGAACGCGTCGCGGCTTTCCTCCGATTTGAACTCGATCTCCAGCACCACGCCCCAGCGGTGTTCGTGCCACACCCACTGTTCCGCGCCGTTCGTCAAAGCTGCTTCGGTGAGTGCGTCACCGCGGGCGAGCCGCCACAAGGAAGCCGTGGACTCGCCATCGAAGACCTCGATGGTCAGCCAGTGGTCCATGTCGTCGAGGTTACGCCCGGCGACACCGTACGGGTGTTGCGTTTCGGGTGCGATGGTGTGAGAGGGTATGCGCTGTGATGCGGATCATGGGGCGCCCTCGCGCGCTGGTCGCGGTTGTTGCCGGTGCTTTTCTGCTCGCCGGGTGCGGCTCGGGCCCCAGTCAGGTCGGCAGTGCCGTCCTCGTCGGCGACCGCTCGGTTTCCCTCGACCAGGTGCAGGCGCTCATCGACAAGGCCGTCCGCGAGCAGCCGTACGCGCAGAAGCTCGCCGGTGAGCACAAGCTCGAGGAGCTCGGCCGGGCGGCCGTCAGCCAGCTCGCCCTGCACGAGATGCTCGCCGCGGCCGCGGAAAAGCAGGGCATCACGCCCAACTACGGGCGGATCGAGGCCCAGCTGGCCAAGGACCCCCTCAACGGAACGGTCCCCGCGAACTCGAGCAACGAGGCCCAGGCGGTCAGCGAGGTCGTCGCCCGCAGCCGTGACCACCGCGAGGCGCTGACCGACACCTACCTCGCCCAGGCGCTGGCCGAGAAGGCCATCCCCGACCTGTCGGTCACCTTCGACTACACGTCCATCGGTTCGATGCCGGATTCGAACACCGGCGACACACCGAAGGGGCCTGAGGCGAAGAAGGCGGCTTTCGACCTCGCCCGGCAGTTCGCCGCCGATCCGGCGGCCGCGACCAAGCGTATCGGCGCCGACGTCCAGTACGAGGCGTCGTTGCGGCAGCAGGCGGCCCAGCAGGGCCAGAACACCGATTCGATCCCGCCGCTCACCGGCCTCGGCGAGGCCGTGCCCGCGGCGCAGGCCGGGGTGCTCGCCGCCGGCCCGATCTTCGGCTCGCCGGTCGGAGCCGTCACGGTCTTCCCGTACCCGAACCGCGAGGGCACCTGGTTCGTCGCGGTGGTCCGCCAGCGCGTGGACAACAAGCCCGTGGCCACGGAGCAGGCGCCGGCCCTCGACGACGCCACGAAGGCCGCGATCGGCATGCGGCAGCTGCAGCCGCTGTTCGACCAGCTCGACGTGCGGGTGAACAAGCGCTACGGCGTGTGGGACGTCGTGGGTATGGACGTCGTTCCGAACGAGGACGCTGCCCAGGGCCTCGTGCTGCCCCCGGGTGGTTCCGGCCGTACACAGCAGTGAGCACGGGCGTCGTCGTAGTCGTCCGCGGGGCGACGCTGCCCGCCGCGGCGCTGAAGATCCTGTGTGACGTCACCACCGTGTACGCGGGCACGGACGTGGACGCGAGCGTGTTCGGTGTCCCGTCCGTGGCCGAGGCGCCTTCGCTGAAGGACATCGTGCTGCTCGCCGGGTCCCGCGACGAGCCCGCCGCGTCGCTGCTCATCGCGACCGGCGCGGAGGTCATCGAGACGCCGGCGCCGCCCCTCGTCGAGGCCGCCGAGGTGATGGACCGGCTCCGCTCGCCGGGCGGCTGCCCGTGGGACGCGGCCCAGACGCACGATTCGCTCCGGCAGTACCTGGTCGAGGAGACCTACGAGCTACTCGACGCCATCGAGTCGGGCGACCGCGAGGCGCTGCGCGAGGAGCTCGGCGACGTCCTGCTCCAGGTGCTCTTCCACGCGCGCGTCGCGGCCGAGGACGCCACCGACCCGTTCGGCATCGACGACGTCGCCGCCGAGCTCGTCGCGAAGCTGGTCGGCCGGCACCCGAACGTGTTCGCCGGGACCGATTCGGTGCACACCGTCGAGCACCAGAACGTCAAGTGGGAAGAGCTGAAGCAGCAGGAGAAGCAACGCAAGTCCATTGTGGACGGGGTCGCGCTCGGCCAGCCCGCGGTGGCGCTGGCCGGCAAGCTCGGGCAGCGTTCCGGGCGCGCGGGCATCCCGCTCGACCTCTTCCCAGCCGGCACCGACGCCGCCGCCCAGCTGTTCCGCATCGCGGCGACGGCGCGGCGCGCGGGCGTCGACCCCGAGGGTGAGCTGCGGGCGCTGGCGAAGCAGTTCGCGACCGACGTCCGGGCCGCCGAGCAGGCGGCGCGGGACGCCGGGCTGGAGCCGACGACCCTGGAGGCCGACGGCTGGCGGAAGTTCTGGCCCCCGCCCTCGGTGTGACGCAGCACACAATCGAGTGAGAACCGTTCCGGGCGATCCGGCGTCTTGCCTGGTGTGAGGAAACTGCCACTGGAGGACGCCGACGAGGAGCACCTCGTCCGGCGCACGGCCAAGGGCGACCGCGCGGCGTTCGAGGAGCTCTACCGCCGCACGTCGCCCTGGCTCGCCGTGCGCCTGCGCCGCCGGTGCGCCGACGACCAGGTCGTCGCCGAGGTCATGCAGGAGACGTACCTGGCCGTGTGGCGCGCGGCGGCGTCGTTCGCGGGGGCCTCGACCGGCGGTACCGCGGTCGGCTGGGTGTGGACGATCGCCGCACGCCGGCTCGTCGACGCGTTCCGGCGCCGGGCGCACCACGCCGAGCTGCCGGCGGAGGTGGCCCTCGACGTCGCGCCCGTGCCGGCGGCGGAGGACGTGGCCTTGGCGGCGACGATCGGCGACGAGGTCGGTGACGCACTGCGGGATCTCGCGCCCGAACTGCGGGCGGTGCTGCAGGCGATGGTGCTCGACGGGCTGACCGTCCGGGAGACCGCCGTCCTGCTCGGGCTGCCGGAAGGAACCGTCAAGACCCGCGCGCGCCGGGCGCGGTTCGCGATGAAGGAGGCACTGTCATGACCCATGCGTCGGACGAGCTCATCGCCGGCTACGTGGCGGGTGACGACCTCCCGGGTGACCGGCTGTGGGGCCTCGAAGCGCACCTCGAGACGTGTCCGGTGTGCCGGGCGCGGCTCGCCGCGGTGGCGCCCGTCCAGCCGGTGGTGGACGCCGTCTGGAACCGGCTCGGCGTCGAAATCGAGCTGTCGGGCGTTCCGTTCCACGGGCCGCCGCCTCCGGCGCGGGCTCCCTACCGGAGGCGGCGGCGGTGGCTCGACACGTGGATCACCCCGGTGATGCTGCCGTGGCTGGGGATGATCGTGCTGGTCACGCTGCTCGCGGTGGCGTTCGACCAGGTCGCGCACTCGATGCTGGACGTGACGGCGGTGCAGCTCTTCGCGCCGGTGCTGCCGGTGCTCGGCGTAGCCGCGTCGTGGGCGCGGGGGCTGGACCCGGCGTACGAAGTCGTCGTCGCGACGCCGCGGGCCGGGCTGTACCTCATCGCGCGGCGGACGCTGGCCGTGCTCATCGTCGTCCTGCCGGTGCTGGGGGTCGCCGGCTGGCTGACCGGGACGGCCCTCGCGCTGTGGCTGGTGCCGAGCCTGGCCTTCACCACGGGAACGCTCGCGCTGGGAGGGCTGATCGGGGTCACCCGGGCGGCGTACGCGCTGGTCGCGGTGTGGGTGGCGGGACTGGTGCTGCCCACTGTGGCGGCCCACCAGCAAACGTTTGCGCTCAGCACCGGCGCGGTGCCGGTCTGGGCGGGGATCTTCGCGCTGACGTCGGTGGTCGTCGCCCTGCACAAGGGCGCGTTCACCCGGCTCGGTGCGCGCAACTAGGGAGGAAGAACATGCGTGCTGTAGGGGCCGCCGAGGTCGCGCCAACGGCCTACGCCTGGGAAATCCAGGCCGAAGGGCTGAAAGTGCGGGTGGGACGGCGGAAAATGGCCGTGGACGGGCTGGACCTGTCGCTCGGCAAGGGGGTGCACGGCTTGCTCGGGCCCAACGGCGCGGGCAAGACGACGCTGATCCGGGCGCTGGCGACGGTGCTCCGGCCGGCGGAAGGCAGGCTGTCGCTGCTCGGTGCGCAGGCCGGGGGGCACACCGGGCAGCGCAGTCTGCGCCGGCGGATCGGCTACCTGCCGCAGACTTTCGGGTTCTACAAGCGGTTCACCGTCCGGGAGTTCGTCGAGTACATCGCGTGGCTCAAGGAAGTGTCTAAAGAGGACATTCCCGGTGCGGTGCAGCGGGCGATCGAGCGGGTGGGGCTCGCCGACCGCGCGGACGACCGGATGAAGACGCTGTCGGGGGGCATGGTG
This sequence comes from Amycolatopsis sp. NPDC051371, assembly GCF_040682155.1. NCBI lineage: Bacteria > Bacillati > Actinomycetota > Actinomycetes > Pseudonocardiales > Pseudonocardiaceae > Amycolatopsis > Amycolatopsis sp. NPDC051371. Next base: position 45,409 of record NZ_JBFBAG010000042.1, on the reverse strand, counting down.
CGGCGGGTGGGGATCGCGCAGGCGATCGTCAACGACCCGGACATCCTGCTGCTGGACGAGCCGACCGCCGGGCTCGACCCGGCGCAGCGCGTGCGGTTCCGCGAGCTGGTGCAGGAGCTCGGCCGGGACTCGTGCGTGCTGATCTCGACGCACCTGGTCGAGGACGTGGGCACGGCGTGCTCCGACGTCGTCCTGTTCGCCGAGGGCAAGCTGGTGTTCCAGGGGACGCCGGACGAGCTGGCCGCGGCCGGCACCGCGGCTCACGTGGGGGACAGCCCGATCGAGCGTGGCTACTCGGCGCTGCTGAACCACGAAACGGGCAAGGGGGCCTGGTGATGATCCTGCGCATCGAACTGCGGCGCTCGATCGCGCCCTGGGCCGGGCTGGCGCTGCTCGTGGTGGCGCTCGGGTTCCTGTTCCTGCTGTCCGGGCCGTGGTGGAAGGTGCCTGCGCCGTGGACGGCGAACACGACGACCACCGCGCTGTGGCTGCGGTTCCTGCTGGTGTTCCTGTGGCCGATCGTCGTCGGCGCCGGGGCGATCCAAGGCATGCGCGACAGCCGCTCCGGGATGGTCGAGCTGCTGTCCACGACGTCGCGGCCGGGCTGGCACCGGGCAATCAGGCTGGCCGGTGCGATGGGAGCGCTGAGCGCGCTCGCGTTCCTGCTGGTGTTCGTCGTCGGCCTCGCGGAGGTGCTCGGGCACGGCGGGTTCGTCTCGGCGAGCTTCCTGCCGGTCGTCCTCGTCGGCCTGCTCGCCGTCGTGGCGGGGAGCTGGGTGGGCCTGGCGATCGGGCGGCTGCTGCCGCACCCGCTGACCGCACCCGCGCTGGCCGTGCTGACGCTGATCGGGTCGATCCTGGCGTGGACGTCGCTCGAGGCGTCGGTGCTGTCGATGTCGTACAGCCGGTTCGGGTTGCTGGCGCCGCCGCTCGGGCAGCCGGAGGGCTCGCTGGTGACGACGGCGGCTTCGGTGGACGTCGGGCAGGTGGTGTGGTTCGCCGGTCTGGCCGCGACGGGATTCCTGCTGCTGGCGGCCGGTTCCGTGCGGGCCCGGCTCCTCGGCCTGCTGCCGGTGGTGGCCGGCGCCGCGATCGCCTTGCCCGTCTTCCCGGCTTCCGACGCGGGGCTCCTGACTCCGGACAGCGTTGCCGTCGAAAAGCGTTGCGACGGCCCGATCTGCCTCAGCCGGGCGCACGAGGACAGGCTCGCCGCGCTGGCCGGGCCGGGGCGCGAAGCGCTGGCCATGCTGGCGAAGCTGCCCGGCGCACCGACGCGGATCGAGGAGCAGATCGCGCCGAACTCCTTCGCCAGCCCGCCCGTCCGCGATCCCGGTGTCGTCTACCTGGACTTCCAGCGCCACGAGCCGCTGCTCACGGCGGACGCGACGGACCTGCGGCTGGCGGTGCTGTCCGGGGCCGGGGTGCCGTCGTGCGAGATGCCGAACTCGGGGAGCATGAGCGACCAGGGCGGCCGGATGATCGCGGCGGCGTACTTCACCGGTGAGCTGCGGGCGTTGCCCGAGTACGCCCGAAGCTGGTTCCGCCAGGAGTCCGGGCCGGTCCAGCAGGCGTGGGAGAAGTTCCGCGCGTTGCCGCCGGAGGTCCAGTTCGCCCGGGTGGTCGCCGTGCGCCAGGTGCTGCTGACCTGCCACGGCGACCCGCTCGACACGCTGGTGCCGGGGGCGATGGGATGAGGTGGGCGACGCTCTACGCGCGTTCGCGCCAGGTCCCGGCGGCGATCACGGCCCTGCTGGTGGCCACGGCGGGCGTGTGGTTCCTGGCGCGCGACTCGTGGTCACCGCTGCCGGTCATGCTGACGCTGACGGCGGGCATCGCGGTGGCGGCGATCGGGCTCAGCGGCCAGGACACCGACCTCGACCGCACCGCGGCGCTCCCGTGGCCGGCCCGCCGCTTCGCGCACTTGGCCTTGATCGGCTTGGCGGCCGGGGGCGCGGTGCTGGCGGTCCAGGAGCTGGGCGCGACCACTGTCGACATGTCGATCATCCTACGCGACGCGGCCGGAGTGCTGGGCCTGACCGGCCTGGCGGCGACGATCGCGGGCGGCCAGTACGGCTGGACGCTCCCGCTGCTGTGGGCAGGCATAACGCCCTTCGTCCAGGACGACGGCACGACGACGAGCCACATCGTCGCCTGGATGACGCAGCCGCCGCACTCGGCACCGGCCACCTGGACAGCGCTGGTGCTGGCTACCGCTGGCACAGCGACCTACACCGCACGGGGCGGCCGCCGCTGACCCGGCGACTTCCAGCGGCGACCGGAGTGATGCCCGCCCAGTCACGCGAGATGCCTGCCCAGTCACGCGAGGTGCCGCTTCTGGTGACCCGGCGAGGCCGCCACGAGAACCCCCGGAGTCCCGTGGTGGCCTCCGCCGGACCGGACGTCACACGTCGCGGATGTTCGTCTCCAGCTCCAGCGGCTCCCGGTTCCAGTCCTCCACTCCGAACGCGAGGATCCGCGAAGGGTGGATCCGGATCACGGCGTCGTCGAAGTGGTTGTCCGGGAGGTTCACCTCGGTCAGCGCCTCCGCGCGGCCGCGGATCTCCAGGCAGCGCACCCGCCACGGGTTCGTGGACGGCAGGTCGTCGACGACGAACGCGACGTGGTCGTCGGCCGCCAGGTTGCGGAACTTCTTGCTGCCGCGCAGGTTGTGGCCGGTGACGTCGATCGTCTTCTCGTCCGGGTTGTACCGGAAGCCGACCGGGTTGACCTGCAGGGTTCCGTTCGGTTGCCGGGTGGCGAGCCGGCCCAGCGGCTGGGCGTCGAGGTAGGCGAGCTCTGCTTCGGTGAACATGCCCGAAGCATTCAACTTCAAGAGAGGTTGAAGTCAAGCGAGCGGGCCGCCGAAGGCGAGTTCCGTGAAGCGCGACGCGATCACCCGGTGCGCCGCCGCGTCCGGGTGCAGCTCGTCCGGCAGCGGGAACTCGGCGTAGTCGGCCGGCCCGTACAGCGAAAGCCCGTCCAGGTAGTGCAGATGAGGGTCCTGGCGCTGCGCGACGATGCGCGTCAGTTCCTCGCGGACCACCTCGAGCGTCAGCTTCCCGGCCGCGACCTCGGCCGGGTCGCCGGTGGCCCGGAAGCGCACGACCCCGGAAGCCAGCGCCGCGTGGTCGAAGTCGCCCGGACCGGGCGTCCGCTCGTGGATCGGGCAGTACAACGGCGAGACGACCAGCAGCGGCGCCGACGGGTGGCCCTCGCGGATCGTGTCCAGGAACCCGTGCACCGCCGGGCCGAACGCGCGCAGGCGCATCAGGTCGGCGTTGACGATGTTGATGCCGAGTTCGAGGCTGACCACGTCGGCCGGGGTGTCCCGCAACGCACGGGCGGTAAACGGGTCCAGCAGCGCGTTGCCGCTGAAACCCAGGTTGACCAGCTCGACCCCGGCGGAGACCGCGGTCAGCGCGGCCCACGTCGTCGAGGGGCTGAGAGCGTTCGAGCCCTGGCTGATCGAACTGCCGTGGTGCAGCCACACCCGATCCCGGGACGACGCAGGCAGGACCGGAGCGTCCGTCCGGAGCTCCACCAGCGCCGTCAGCTCGTTGTGCGGCAACCAGATCTCGACGTCCTTGAGGTGCCCGGGCAGGCCGGGGAACCGCACACCGCCGGCCGCGGTCGCCTGGGCGGCGAGCTTGCCGTCCACGAGCAGGTCGTACACGCCGTCCGGACGGGGTGGCGCGCCCGGGTACTCGACCTTCGTCGGCAGCGTCTCCAGTTCGATGACGGCGGCCGTCGTGCGGAACCGCAGGCGGACTCCGGCGGGCTGCGCCTCGGCCATCGCGAGCCGCGGATCGGTGTTCCGAGCCCGCGCGCGAGCGGGCAACCGGTGCGGCACCAAACCGCGGGGAGTGTCTTCGAGTTCGAGGGCGCCGCGTACCAGGCCGGCGGTCAGCGGGGTGGTGATCACAGTCGTGGCCAATCACGGAGAAGGGAATCGAGGACGTCGAGGAGGCGGGTCCAGCTGTCGGTGGACGCGGGGAGGCTGTGGTCGAAGCCGCCGTCGGCTTCGAGGGCGACGAACCCGCGGAAGAAGCTGCCGAGCAGCCGGACGGCGTGCGTCTGGTCCGGCCCGGTCAGGTCGTAGCCGCGCAGGATGGCGCGCATCAGTTCCGCGTGCCGCACGCCCGCGCTCGCCGCCGCGGTCTCCGGGTCGAGCCGCAGCTGCGCCGCGGCGAACCGGCCTGGGTGCTCATGGGCGTAGTCGCGGTAGACGCCGGCGAACGCGACCAGCGCTTCCCGCCCGGCCCGGCCGGCGAGCGCGGCGGCGGCCCGGTCGGCGAGCTCGTCCAGCGCGAGCAACGCGATCCTCGTCCGCAGGTCGTGTGCGTTCTTGACGTGCGAATACAGGCTCGCGACCTTGACGTCGAACCGCCGCGCCAGCTCCGACGGCGTCACCGCGTCGAACCCGATTTCGTCGGCCAGCTCGGCGCCCGCGTGGACCAGCCGCTCGGTCGTCACCCCGGCGCGTGCCATCATCACTACCTCCTTTGCCTAAGCCCAACATAGAACTTCCTAAAGGCTTTAGGCAAGGCGATATGATGACGGTCATGCGCAGGCAAGCCGTCAGCTCCTCGACGATCGCGTCGATCGGCTACGCCCGGGAGGAGCACCTCCTGGAGATCGAATTCGTCAACGGCAGCGTCTACCGGTACCGGCTGGTGCCCGAGTCCGTGCACCGGGAGCTGATGGCGTCCTCGAGCCACGGCCGCTTCTTCAACCAGAAGATCCGGGACGTGTATCCGACCGAACAGGTCGGCTAGGCGAAGAGCCCTTCGCCCCAGTAGCCGGTCTTCGAGACGCCCGGCGGCACCGCGAAGTGCGCCGAACCCGTGTGCTGGACGTACTCCATCATCGCGTCCTTCGACGACAGCGACTGCTGCATCGGCACGTACTGCTTCCGGGTGTCGCGGTTGAACGCCAGGAAGAACAGCCCCGCCTCGAGGTGGCCGACGCCGTCGGAACCGTCGACGAAGTTGTAGCCGCGGCGCAGGATCCGCACGCCGTTCAGCGCCTGGTGCGAGGCCAGCCGGACGTGCGCGTCCTCCGGGATCACCTTCTCGCCGCCCGCGCCGCCGACGTCGAGGTCCAGCTCGTCGAACTCCGCGGTCTGGCCCAGCGGGGCGCCGGTGCCCTTCGTGCGGCCGACGATCTGCTGCTGGCCGTCGAGGGTTTCGCGGTCCCACGTCTCGATGTGCATCCGGATCCGGCGGGCCACCAGGTAGCTGCCGCCGGCCATCCACGCCTGGCCGTCGGCCGCGGTGGCCCACACCTGGTCGCGCAGGAAGTCGGTGTCCTCGGACTTGATGTTGTTCGTGCCGTCCTTGAACCCGAACAGGTTCCGGGGCGTCTGCTGCGCCCGCGACGTCGACGAGCTGCGGCCGAAGCCGAGCTGCGACCAGCGGACCTCGGTGACGCCGAAGCCGAGCCGCACCAGGTTGCGGACCGCGTGCACCGCCACCTGCGGGTCGTCCGCGCAGGCCTGGATGCACAGGTCGCCGCCGCCGCGGGCGGGGTCGAGCTTGTCCTTCGGGAACAGCGGCAGGTCGATCAGCTGCGGCGGCCGCTTCCCCGCGAGGCCGAAGCGGCCGTCGAACAGCGAAGGCCCGAAGCCGATCGTCAGCGTCAGGTGCGACGCGGGCAGGTCGAGCGCCTCGCCGGTGTCGCCGGGCGGGGCGAACTCGCCGCCGCCGACCGCGCCGTTCGCCACGACCTCCTGGCCCGCCGTCATCCGGCGGGCCGCGTCGGTCCACGTCTTCAGCAACTGCCGCAGCTTCTCGGGATCGGTGGCCGTCACATCCAAAGCCGCGAAGTGCAGGTTCGCCTGGGCCGGCGTGACGATCCCGGCCTGGTGTTCCCCGTGGAAGTCGACGGTGGTGACCGCCGCCTCGGCGCTGCCGCCGGTCGCCTTGTCGATCCCGATTCCCGCGGCGGCCCCCGCTCCGGCGAGCGCGACACCCGCGCCCGCCAGGCCGAAGAGCTTCCGTCGCGATACCCGCGTGCCCTCTGTCGACGTCACTGCGAGACGACCTCCGCAACCTTGCTCAGCGGCTCGCTCAGCGCGTCGACGGCCGAGGCGAACTCCTTGACCTGGTCCTGGGACAGTTCGTTGTAGAGCTTGAAGCCGTCACCGACGCGCGTCTTGTCGAGCAGACCCTGGACGTTCGTGAACTCCTTGTCCAAAGTGGACACGAGAGCGGCGTCGCGCTGCTGCAGGAGCGGCCGCAGTGCGGTGATCGCGCCCTTCGAACCGTCCACGTTGGCCTGGAAGTCCCAGAGGTCGGTGTGCGAGAAGGTCTCTTCCTCGCCGGTGATCTTGCCGGTCGCGACCTCGTCGAGCAGGCCCTTCGCGCCGTTCGCCAGGTCGAGCGCCGTCAGCTGCAGGGTCTTCGACTTCGCGACCAGGTCCTTGACGTCGGTCAGCAGCTTGTCGGCGATCTTCGTGCTGTCGGCCTGCAGGCCGGAGACGTAGAGGTCCTTCTCCAGCCGGTGGAAGCCGGTGAACTCCTGGCCGGGCTCGAGATCGGCCTCACGGACGTCGATGGCCGGGTCGAGGTCGCCGAACTTCTCGGCCACCGGCTCGATGCGCTCGTAGTAGGTGCGCGTGCGGGCGTACGCGGCCTTCGCCTCGTCGACCTTGCCGGCCTTGACGAGGTCGACGAACTTGCCCGTCTCCTCTTCGAGCGCGGCGGTGTTGTTCGCGATGTAGTCGGCGTAGCTCTTGGTGGCCTGGGCCTTCTGCGCGTTGGCGTCGCTCTGCTTCGGCGCGCCGCCGGTGACGGTGAAGTCGCCGCGGATGCCGTCGCCGGCCATGCCCGGCTTGCACGCGGTCTGGTACTTGCCGGCGTCGGCGACCTCGACGATCAGCCGCCGGTTGAGCCCGGGCGCGATGTTCTCGACCTCGCCCATGATCCGGTCGCCCTCGGCGTAGAGGTAGAACTCGGTGACCTTGGTGCCCTTGTTGGTGATCTCGAAGGTGACGTTGCCCGCCGCGGCCGTGTTCACGGAGACGTTGCACGCGGTGTCGGACGCCTCGACCTTGACGGGGCCGGGAGTGGTCCCCGTCTCGTTCCCGGTGCTGCCCCGGCTGTCGCACGCGGCCAGCGTCACCAACACGGCGGCGCCGGCCAGCACGGCCAGCGGGGTTTTGGGGGACTTGCGCACGGTCACTCCTTCGAGGCGGCCGCGGCGGCGGGCGCCGGCGCGGTCTTCTTGCTGGGCTTGAGGAAAAGGGGCAGCACGATGACGACGTAGGCGACCCAGGCGACGGCCTGCAGCACGGTCGTCTGCTGCGAGTAGTTGAAGATGCCCTTCAGTAGCGCGCCGTACCAGGAAGTCTCGGGCAGCGTGGCCGAGGCGTCGAAGGCCAGCGTGTGGATGCCCGGGAGGAACGCGGCCTCCTGGAGGTCGTGCAGGCCGTAGCCGAGCACGCCCGCGGCGACGAACACCAGGAGGACGCCGGTGATCATGAAGAACTTCGAGAGGTTGAACCGCACCGCGCCCTTGTAGAGCAAGTACGCGAGCACGACCGCGGCCGCGATGCCGACGGCGAAGCCGATCAGCGGCTGCACGGTGTCCGACTGCGCGGCCTGGACGGTCGAGTAGAAGAAGACCGCGGTCTCCAGCCCTTCGCGCCCGACCGCGAGGAACGACAGCAGCAGCACGGCCGCCGGGCCGACGTCCAGCGCGTCGTCCATCTTCCCGCGCAGTTCGGCGGCGATGCTCTTGGCCGCCTTGCGCATCCAGAAGATCATCGCGGTGACGAACACGACGGCGACGATCGACAGGCTCCCGCCGAGCAGCTCCTGGTGCTCGAAGGACAGCTGGGCGGTCGTGAAGGTGAGGATCGCGCCGACCGCGACCGACAGCAGTACCGCGGCGCCGACGCCCGGCCAGACCCAGCGCAGCGCGTGCCGCCGCTCGGTCTTGACCAGGAAGGCCACCAGGATGCTGACGACCAGTGCGGCTTCCAGGCCTTCGCGCAGCCCGATCAGCGCGCTCGAGAACAACACCGGTCCGCCTCCCTTGGATGTTTCTGTGTGCGTCCAGGAAGTTTTTAGGTAAGGCTCACCTGTAAGTCCAGCGAGCCTACGTCGGCCCGAAACGATGCAATCGGACAAACAGGACTCGGCTACGAAGTTAGGTTAGGGTAACCGCAGGTCAGGGGCTTGCGCGTCGACTCGATAACGAATTTTGTGACGTCGCTGGCAGCGGACCTGTTTTTACCCTCCGCTTGCCTGGTCAGGCTGTCAGGGGACCCCCTTGAGTGGCTCCGTAACCTGTTCGGGTGGCCGAAACCGCTCAGCCGACCGTCACGCCTCCGTCGTCGCCTTCGGGCGGCCCGCCCAGGCGGTACGTCGGCCGGGTGGCCCTCGCGCTCGGGCTCGTGGTCACCGGCGTGGTCCTCGTCGTCACGATCGGCATCCGGAACCCGGACGCGCCGGCCGCCGCCTCCCCGCCGCCGCAACCGGCGCTGTCCATCCCGGAGCAGCGCCCGCAGCCCGGCGCCGAGTCGCCGCGCGCCGGGCTCGCCGCCCCGGTCGACCGGCCGGCGGTGTCCGACCAGGCCGAGCTGGACGCGTGGGCGACGCGCGTCGCGGACAAGACGCACCTCCCGGGACGCGTGCTCGCCGCGTACGGCCGGGCGGAGATGTGGATGCAGCGGCAGAAGCCGACGTGTCACCTGTCGTGGGCGACGCTGGCGGGCATCGGCCGGGTCGAGGCCGGGCGCGGGGACTTCGACCTTTCGGCGATCGGCGCCAACGGCCGCGTCGCGAAGCCGATCGTCGGCCCGCCGCTGGACGGCTCGCCCGGCGTCCCGGCGGTGCACGACACCGACGGCGGCAAGCTCGACGGCGACAAGTCGTGGGACCACGCGATCGGCCCGCTGCAGTTCCTGCCGTCGACGTGGAAGAAGTACCAGGAGCGGGCCAACGGCGACGGCGGTACGCCGGACCCGCAGAACGTCGACGACGCGGCCTTCACGGCGGCGCGCTACCTGTGTTCGGGCGGCGACGACCTGGGCACCCCGGCAGGCTGGTGGCGCGCGACCCTGTTCTACAACCCGGGAGTCGCGTACGGCCAGGACGTCTTCAGCGCGGCGGACGCCTACGCGGAGGCGAGCGTCGCGCCCTGAGTCAGAGCTCCCGGTCGGCGAACAGCGGCGTGACGGCCATGAGCACCAGCAGCAGCAAGCCGGCGTAAGCACCCAGCGTGGCGAAGATCGACATTTCCGGTTCCTCCCTCATTCGGTCTGGAACCAGCTTCGCCGGAAGAGGGGTGCCGCGGATCGGCCGAGGGGCCCGGTCCGATCGGCCGAAAGTCTGATCTCCGGGGGGCCGATCGGCACTGGTGGTCAGGATCCGTGCAGCGCGATGCGCGCCTTGACCTCGCTGATCGCCTCGAGGTACTCCGGCACCGGGTTCATCGCCGCCGCCATCCGCATCTGGGCGAGCGCCTCGACGAACCGGCCGAGGCGCTGCAGGGTCCGGCCGAGGATGAACCGGGCGTAGTGGTCCGTGGGGTCCAGCTCGAGCACCCGCGTGAACGCCTGCTCGGCGCGCCGCAGCTGGGCGGAGTGGAAGTACGCGCGCCCGGCCAGGAGGTGGACCGACGGCTTGTCCGTCTCGGATTCCAGCAAGGGCTGCAACGCCTTCAGCGCTTCCAGCGGGCGGCGGCGGGCGACCAGATCCTCGGCCTGGCGGAAGGCATGGAACCGCGACTCCTCGGGAGGCTGCGAAGCAGCTGCGGCGTCCGTCATGGTCATCCCACGTTACCAATCCGACCAAAAGGAGGCCAACCCTTCGGGCGGCGCGTGACCGCTGCTACGGAGCCATTTGGCCGTGACTGTGGCCGGATTGGTAACCATCGGCGCAGTACCTCGGAAGAGGGGCTTGCACACGCCGCCGATCGGGACGTGATGGACTGTCCCGCCATGAGCAGCCCGTACCGGGGCCTGGCGCCCTACCTGTACTACTCCGATGCCACGGCGGCGCTCGCCTGGCTGACCAGGGTCTTCGGGTTCAGCGAGGAGGTCCGGTTCTGCGACGGGGCCGGCGAGGTCTTCCAGGCGACGCTGCGCGCGGGCGACGCGCGCATCCAGATCGCCGGCGTCGGGCCGGACTACTTCCAGGCCAAGGGCGTCGACGGGCCGGTCGGCCAGCTCAACATCCTGTACGTCGACGACGTCGACGAGGCGTACCAGCGGATCGAGGTGGCGCTCGGTGACGAGGGCGAACTCGAGCCGCCGCAGGACCAGCCCTACGGCGCCCGGGTGTTCACCGTCGCAGACCTCGGCGGCAACAGCTGGACGTTCTGGCAGCAGACGTCCGAGACCGTGGAGCTGCCGCCGGGCTGGCAGGCGGTGCGAGCGGGGGACTGACCGGCCGTGCCTCCAACGGGTGAACTGCCACGACGGCTAGGCTGGGCGCGAAACCGCAGGCACGACGCACCGAGGAGCATGGCGTGGCTCTCATCGAGCAGGTAGGCGCGCGCGAGATTCTGGACTCGCGCGGCAACCCGACCGTCGAGGTGGAGGTGGCTCTCGACGACGGCACGCTCGCGCGGGCCGCGGTCCCGTCGGGTGCGTCCACCGGCGAACACGAGGCGGTCGAGCTCCGCGACGGCGACACCGGCCGCTACAACGGCAAGGGCGTGGAGCGCGCGGTCGCCGCGGTGCTCGACGAGATCGGCCCGGAGATGGTCGGCATCGAAGCCGTCGACCAGCGGATCGTGGACCAGAAGCTGGTCGACCTCGACGGCACGCCGGCGAAGTCCCGCCTCGGCGCGAACGCCATCCTCGGCGTCTCGCTGGCCGTCGCGAAGGCCGCCGCCGAGTCGGCCGAGCTGGAGCTGTTCCGCTACCTGGGCGGGCCGAACGCGCACGTGCTGCCCGTGCCGATGCTGAACATCCTCAACGGTGGTTCGCACGCGGACAGCAACGTCGACGTCCAGGAGTTCATGATCGCGCCGATCGGCGCGGAGACCTTCCGCGAGGCCCTGCGCTGGGGCACCGAGGTCTACCACTCGCTGAAGTCGGTGCTGAAGGGCCGCGGCCTCTCGACCGGTCTCGGCGACGAAGGCGGTTTCGCGCCGAACCTGGCGAACAACCGCGAGGCGCTCGACCTGATCCTGCAGGCCATCGAGAAGGCCGGCTACACCCCGGGCCGCGACGTCGCGCTCGCGCTCGACGTCGCCGCGACGGAGTTCTTCGCCGACGGCGCGTACACCTTCGAGGGCAGCAAGAAGAGCGCCGAGCAGATGTCCGCCTACTACGGCGAGCTGCTGGCGAACTACCCGCTCGTGTCCATCGAGGACCCGCTGAGCGAGGACGACTGGGACGGCTGGGTCACCATGACCGCCGAGGTCGGCGACAAGGTCCAGATCGTCGGCGACGACCTGTTCGTCACCAACCCGGACCGCCTGGAGGAAGGCATCACCCGCCGCGCCGCCAACGCGCTGCTGGTGAAGGTCAACCAGATCGGCACGCTGTCGGAGACGCTCGACGCGATCTCGCTGGCCACGTCGTTCGGCTACAAGTCGATGATGAGCCACCGCTCCGGCGAGACCGAGGACACGTTCATCGCCGACCTCGCGGTCGCGACCGGCGTCGGCCAGATCAAGACCGGCGCCCCGGCGCGCGGCGAGCGGATCGCGAAGTACAACCAGCTGCTGCGCATCGAGGAGACCCTCGGTGACGCCGCCCGGTACGCCGGCGAGCTGGCCTTCCCGCGGTTCAGCGCCGAGGGCTGAGCCGGGAATGGCCGACCGGGGGAGGACGACGCGCAACCGCCGAGGCGGCGGCGGGGCCACGCGGGCCAACCGGCCCGCGCCGGCCCGCCGTCCCGAGGCGGCGCGGCGCCGCACCGGCGACGTGGAGACGACTCGGACCCGGCTGCGCCGGAGCCTGGCGGCGAAGCGGGCGTCCGGCGCGGCGAAGGTGCTCGGCATGTCCACCACCCGCCGCGCGGCGGTGGTGGCGATCGTGGTGTGCGCGCTGGCGTTCACCATCGCCGTGCCCCTGCGCACGTACCTCGCCCAGCGCACCGAGATCCGCGAACAGCAGGCGCAGCAGGCCCAGCTGCAGCAGACGGTCGCCCAGCTCCAGGGCCGCAAGGCGGAGCTGAGCGACCCGGCGCAGATCGAGGCCGAGGCCCGGCGCCGGCTGCGGTACGTCAAGCCGGGCGAGACGCCGTACATCGTCCAGCTGCCCGAGGACAAGGCCCCGGACGCGGCGCCGCAGCAGGGACAGCAGCAGATCCCGGACGGCTCCTGGTACGAGAACCTCTGGAACCAGGTCTCCGGCGGCTGAGTCTCCAGCGCCCCAATGTGGCCTTGGTTGCGTCCAACGCACCGAAGGGCCCCTTGGGTGCGTTGGACGCACCGAAGGCCACATTGGGGCGCTTGGGGCCGGTGGCCGGGTCACGCTCTAACCTGGAGCGCGTGAACAGCACGCAGCAGCACCGGTTCGAGCCCGTCACCGACGCCGACCGCGAGATCATCGCGGAGCAGCTCGGACGGCCGCCGCGGGCGCTGCGGGCCGTGGCCGCGCGGTGCCCGGGCGGGCACCCGTCGGTGGTGCAGACCAGCCCGCGGCTGGAGAACGGCACGCCGTTCCCGACGCTCTACTACCTGACCTGCCCGAAGCTGAACTCCATGATCGGCACCATCGAGGCGTCCGGGATCATGAAGGAGATGACCGAGCGGCTCTCCACCGATCCCGAGCTGGCCGCCCGCTACCAGCGCACCCACGAGACGTATCTGGCCGAGCGCGACGCGATCGAGCCGCTCGGCCACCAGGTCACCGCCGGCGGCATGCCCGGGCGCGTCAAGTGCCTGCACGTGCACGTCGCCCACTCCCTCGCGGTCGGTCCGGGGGTGAATCCGTTCGGTGACGAGACGCTGGAGCTCCTTAAGGCGAACGGGTGGCCCTCGGGGGACTGTGCCGAGTAACGCTCGCGCCGCGTAAACAGATAACTGGGCTGGGTGAGCGAAAACCCCCGTCCGGCGAGATCCAGACTCCCGAAGGGGTGAAACCGCGCCCCGGGTACGGCAGGCTGTCACCCGAGGGTGGGTGACCGACCGGCCAGGAGGGCTCAGAGTTATGCGCGTGCGGCGACTGCCTGACGCAGTCGGAAGCCACACCCGAAGATTCGGGATCCGCCACCGCACGGCGTACCCCCTGATCACCGGCATCTTCGCGGTGATCCCGGCCTTGCTCGCAGGCGGCGTCACGCTCGGCTGGCTCGGCGGCACCGGTGACCACACCCGCGACGCCGCGCTCGGCCAGGGCTACGACCCCGGGCACGCCGCCATCCAGCAGATCGCCGTCGACGGCACCCTCCCCGGCGCGCCCATCCCGCTGCCGCTCCCGGCGTACGAACTCCCCGACGGCCCCCTCGGCATCCCCGCCACCGCGCTCGCCGCGTACAAGAACGCCGCCGACATCCTCGGCCGCGAGCAGGCCGCGTGCCACATCGACTGGGCCCTGATCGCCAGCATCGGCCGGATCGAGTCGAACCACGCGCGCGGCGGGTACGTCGACGCGAACGGCACGACCCGCGAGCCGATCCTCGGCCCTGAGCTCAACGGCCAGGGCGCGTTCGCCGCGATCCCGGACACCGACCACGGCGAGCTCGACACGGACCCGGTGTGGGACCGCGCGGTCGGCCCGACCCAGTTCATCCCGGCGACCTGGCGCGGCTACGCCTCCGACGGCAACGGCGACGGCAAGTCCGACCCCAACAACATCTTCGACGCGGCCCTGGCAACAGGCCGCTACCTCTGCTCCGGCGGCTTCGACCTGGCGAACCCGGACCAGCTGCGCGGGGCGATCTACCGCTACAACAACTCCGACACGTACGTGAACACCGTGATCCTGTGGGCTGAGGCCTACCGCGACGGGATCATGCAGGTGCCGGACAGCACGGTCCCGATCGGCGCCCCGAACGCGGCTTCGGCCCCGGCTCCGCCGTCGATCCCGCCGCCCCCGGTCCCGACGACGACGCCGACCAGCCCGCCGCCGACCACGTCCCAGCCGCCGACGTCCGAGGAACCGACGTGCGTGCCGCCGACCACGACGACCACCACGACGACGGTCACGAGCGTGACCACGACGACGACCCCGCCGCCGTCGACGACACCGGACACGACGACCGGCCAGCCGACCACGACGCCGCCTCCGCCGTCGACGACACCGACGTGCGGGGAGACGGTCACCTCGGTCACCACGACGACCACTCCGACCACGATCACCACGGGGCCGTCGAGCTGAGTCGGCGGGGTGCCGCCGGTTAGGGTGATCGCATGCCTCGTGTTGCCGCGATCGACTGTGGGACCAACTCCATCCGCCTGCTCGTCGCCGAGCTGACGCCGCGCCACGACGGCACGGTCGACCTGCGCGACCTGCACCGCGAGATGCGGATCGTCCGGCTCGGCCAGGGCGTCGACGCCACCGGCGAGCTCGCTCCCGAGGCACTCGAGCGCACCCGCGCGGCGCTCGCCGACTACACGGTCGCCGCCCGGCGCAAGGGCGTCGAGAAGGTGCGGATGGTCGCCACCTCCGCCACCCGCGACGCGAAGAACCGCGACGACTTCTTCCGCATGACGCGCGAGACCCTCGGCGTCGAGGCCGAGGTGATCACCGGCGACGAGGAGGCCCGGCTCAGCTTCACCGGCGCGGTCGGGGAGCAGGACCCGGACGACGGCCCGTTCGTGGTGGCCGACGTCGGCGGCGGTTCGACCGAGCTCGTCCTCGGCACCTGGGACGGCAAGCAGGCCGAGGTGATCGCGGCGAAGTCGGTCGACATCGGCTGCGTCCGGATCACCGAGCGCGCGCTGAGGAGCGACCCGCCGACCGCCGAGGAGATCGCCGCCGCCCGCGACCTGGCCGGCAAGGTCCTCACCGAGGCGTTCGACGTCGTCGACGTCGCCCGCGCCCGCACGTGGATGGGCGTCGCCGGCACGGTGACCACGCTCTCGGCGATCGCGCTCGGGCTGCCGGAGTACGACAGCGAGCGCGTCCACCTGTCGAAGCTCGGCCCCGCGGACATCGACCGGCTCGCGACGAAGCTGCTGGCCGAGAACCACGCCACCCGGGCGGCGAACCCGGTGATCCACCCGGGCCGCGTCGACGTGATCGCCGGCGGCGCGGTGGTGGTCCAGACCCTCGCCGAGCAGCTCGCGGCCCGCGGCGGCCCGACCGAGCTGGTGGTCAGCGAGCACGACATCCTGGACGGCATCGCCCTCTCGCTCGCCTGACCCGCTGTGATCGAGGCCGTAACTGGCGTGACTGAGCCCGTAACTCGCGTGATTGAGCCCGTAACTCGCGTGACTGAGCCCGTGACTCGCGAGTTACGGCTCCAATCACGCGAGATCCGGGTCTGGTCACGCGAGTTCCGGTTCTGGTCACGCCGGGGCCTTGACAACCTCCCCGCCGGCCTGTTCGGACATCCGAAAGGGCTTGTGCCGCAACGAGAATCCAAAACGAACCGAACGTGAGCGCGTGATGACCACGTGTCCGCGCTAGGCCGTCCGGAGTACCCGGTTTCCTACCTTGGTTGTGCTCCAACCAGGTGGTCCTGACGGTCGTCACTGATTTGCAACACCGCAGTCCTGTGATCAGCTTCGCCGCCCCCGATAGCGTGCGTCTCACCTTTCGGACAGACGGAGATGGAGGGGACATGCGTCGTTCGCGCAGGCTCTGGGGACCCACGGTGGTGATGACCTCGCTGGCGCTCGCGCTCGCCGCGTGCGGCGGCGGCTCGGGCAGCTCCGCGGGCGCCGGCGAGACGGACCCGGACGGCACGGTCAGCGTCTACGGCACCGAACCGCAGAACGCACTGGTCCCGACCAACATCAACGACCTCGGCGGCACCAAGGCGATCCAGGCGATGTTCGCCACGCTGGTCGGCTTCAAGGGCGCGGACGCGAAGCCGTTCAACCTGATGGCGGACTCGATCACCACGACCGACTCCAAGGTCTACGACATCAAGATCAAGCAGGGCTGGAAGTTCCACGACGGCACCGAGGTGAAGGCGCACAACTTCATCGACGCCTGGAACTACGGCGCCTACGCGCCGAACGGCCAGCTCAACACGGACTTCTTCTCGAACATCCAGGGGTACCAGGACGTCCACCCCGAGGACGAGAACGCCAAGCCCGCCACGGACAAGATGTCCGGCCTGGTGCAGAAGGGCGACTACGAGTTCCAGGTGACGCTCAGCTCGCCGTTCTCGGTGTTCGACATCAAGGTCGGCTACCAGGCGTTCGCGCCGCTGCCCGACTCGTTCTTCAAGGACCCCAAGGCCTTCGAGCAGCACCCGATCGGCAACGGCCCGATGAAGTTCGTCTCGCGGACGCCGAACCAGGACATCAAGCTCACCCGCAACGACGACTACAAGGGTGACGACAAGGTCCACTTCAAGGACCTCGACATCAAGATCTACTCCAGCCAGGAGACCGCCTACCAGGACCTGCTGAGCGGGCGGCTCGACTTCATGGAGGCGCTGCCGCCGTCGGCGGTCGCGGGCGGCAAGTACAAGGCCGACCTCGGCGACCGGCTCGTCACCGGCCACCTGCTCGGGGTCAGCACCATCGCCGTGCCGTACTACGTGCCGGGCTACGACAACCTCGAGCTGCGCAAGGCCATCTCGATGGCGATCGACCGCGCGCAGATCACCAAGACCGTCATGAACGACACCTACGTCCCGCTGGACGGGTACGTCGCCCAGGGCATCACCGGTGCCCGCTCGGGGGTCTGCCAGTACTGCAAGTTCGACCCGGCGGCGGCCAAGGAGGCCTTCGCGAAGTCCGGCTTCAAGGGCAAGCTGACCATCGCGTCCAATGCGGACGGCGGCCGCAAGGAACCGCTGGTCGCGGCGTGCAACAGCATCAAGAACACCCTCGGCGTCGAATGCGACTTCGTGCCGGCCACCGACTTCGGCCAGTGGCGCAGCATCGTCACGGGCAAGAAGCTGACCGGCATGGGCCGCTCCGACTGGTCCGCGGACTACCCGTCCATCGAGGACTTCCTCAACCCGATCTACAAGACCGGCGGCTCCTCGAACGACTCCAACTACTCGAACCCGCAGGTCGACGCGCTCCTTGCGCAGGCCGACGCCACCGCCGACAAGGACGCCGCGGTCAAGCTGTACCAGCAGGCCGAGGACCTGATCGCGAAGGACCTGCCGTCGATCCCGACGTGGGACGAGAAGGGCGTCGCGGCGAAGTCGAAGAACCTCAAGTCCGCGGCCCTGGACTTCCGGCGCATGCCGGACTACCCGTCCATCGAGGTCCTGAAGAAGTAGCGACGCGCTGATCTGCCGTTACCACCACAACGCCGTCGTGAGTGGGAAACAGGGTTAGAACACTGTTTCCCACTCAACGGGCACGGGCTCACCATCGGACGATCCTCCCTCCGCCGCGCCGTACCGCAAAGGAGAAAGTC